>JBDTOA010000047.1:0-11592 GCA_039933475.1 Dermatophilaceae bacterium | reverse complement strand
CGCCCTCACCCGCTACGCCTTCTTCGGGCGGCAGCCGATCTCCTTGCTGGTGGTGCTGCCGATCGCCCTGCCAGGCATCGTGACCGGGGTCGCTCTGCAGTCCGTCATCCAGAACGTGCTGAATCCGGCGTTCGGGATCAGCGCCGGGCTGTTCACGATCATCGTGGGGCACGCGACGTTCTGCATCGTCGTGGTGTTCAACAACGTCACGGCCAGGCTCAGGCGGTTCGGGGTCTCCCTCGAAGCCGCGTCAGCCGACCTGGGTGCGCGTCCATGGACCACCTTCCGGCTGGTGACCTTCCCGCTGCTGCGCTCGGCTCTCCTGGCCGGGGCGCTCCTGGCCTTCGCCCTGAGCTTTGACGAGATCGTCGTCACGACCTTCACCGCGGGGCCTGGGTCACAGACGCTGCCGATCTGGATCTTCAACAACCTGTTCAGGCCCAACCAGGCGCCCGTGGTCAACGTGGTGGCCGTCGTTCTGGTCCTCGTGTCGATCGCGCCGGTCTGGCTGGCCCAGCGCCTCGGCGGCAGCTCGGCAGCCGAGAGCCGGCTGTAACCCAAGCAGGACCCAAGCAGGACCCAACTAGTCTGGGCCAATGACGGAGCGGACCTTGGGCAAGCCGGCGACGCCACGCCTCGACAGCGAGATCCAGAGAGTCCTTGTGGTGATGGCGCATCCGGACGACTGCGACTTCGGGGCGGGCGGAACCGTCGCCGGCTGGGTCGACGCCGGTCTGAGCGTCACGCTCCTCTTGTGCACCCACGGGGAGCAGGGTGGTTTCGACGACACCAACCGCGACCAGATGCCACTCATCCGCGAACGGGAGCAGATCGCTGCCTCTCGCGTGCTGGGTGTCACTGACGTGCGATTCCTTGCCGGACACCGGGACGGCTGGCTGGAGCCCTCATGGGAGCTGCAGCGCCAGATCGTCGAGGTCATCCGGGACGTCAGGCCACAACGGGTCCTGATCCAGTCCCCGGAACGCTGGTACGCACGGTTCCAGGCATCCCATCCCGATCACCTTGCCGCAGGCGAAGCTGCCATCCGGGCCATCTACCCTGCCTCCGAGAACCGATTCGCCTGGCCGGAGCTCATCGAGGCTGGCCTCTCCCCATGGCATGTCAGCGAGGTGTGGGTCATGGCGCATCCCAACATGACCCACGCGGTGGACATCACCGACCTGTTCGGCCGCAAGGTCGCTGCACTGGAGGCCCATGCGTCGCAGACGGGGCATCTGGGCGACCAGCTGGAGGTGTTCCTCCGCGGCTGGGGCACGCAGGTGGCCGATGGGTTCGGTCTCGGTGAGGGCCGGCTCGGCGAGTGCTTCACCATCATGGATCTGGGCTGACCCGGGGTGAATGTGGACGCTCTGCTGGTCGCTGTCCCCCCCGTAGTCGTCTATGTCCTGGTGGCGCTGGTCATCGCGCTGGAGAGCATGGGCATCCCGCTTCCCGGCGAGGTGATCCTGGTATCCACGGCGTTGCTGGCCTCCCGACCAGATCTCGAGATCTCCCCGGTCTGGGTCGCCGTCGCGGCAAGCGCCGGTGCCATCGTCGGCGACAGCATCGGCTATCTCGCCGGGCGCCGCTGGGGCGATGGGATGTTCGCCATGCTGGGACGCCGGTTCCCCAAGCACGCCGGGCCCGACCAGCTCTCATACACCCGGCACCTGTTCGCCCGCCATGGCGTGTGGGCCGTGTTCTTCGGCCGGTTCGTCGCGCTGCTGCGCATCTTCGCCGGCCCGGTGGCAGGGGCCCTGCGGATGCCCTACCCGCGTTTCCTGGCGGCCAACGCGGCCGGGGGTCTCGTCTGGGCCTGCGGAACCACCGCGGCGGTCTACACCCTGGGCGCCAGCGTCGACCTCTGGCTCAAGGACGCGTCATGGATCGGGCTCGCCCTGGCCATCGCGGTCGCCATTGCCATCTCAACGGTATTTCGCCGGCGGCTCGCCGATGCCGTGGCACGCCACGCCGCGCTCACCGCCACCAGCTCAAAGGAGATGCCGCCCGGCGGCCCAAGCCGTGAGCTCGTGCCGTGACGAGAGCTGCAGCTTGCGCAGCACCGAGGACACGTGCGTCTCGACGGTCTTGATCGAGATGAAGAGCTCCTTGGCGACCTCCTTGTACTGGTAGCCGCGGGCAATGAGCCTCATCACCTCGCGCTCGCGGGTGCTGAGCCGGTCAAGCTCCTCGTCGATCAACGCAACCTCGCCGGCGGCGGCACCAAATGCGTCCAGCACGAAGCCGGCAAGCCTGGGACTGAACACTGCGTCCCCGCCCGCAACCCGTCGGATGGCCGTGGTCAGGTCGTTGCCGTTGATCGTCTTCGTGACGTATCCGCGGGCGCCGGCCCGGATGACGGCGATGACGTCCTCAGCGGAGTCCGACACAGACAGCGCAAGGAAGCGGACGGGCTCACCGGACTCGGCGCTCACACCGCGCGAGCCTGAGATCACGTCGCTGCCGCCGTTGCCGTTGCCGCCGGGCAGGTGAACGTCCAGCAGGACGACGTCCGGCCGCGTCTGGGCCACCACGACAATCGCGCTGTCAACGTCCGCGGCCTCCCCCACGATCACCATCGACTGGTCCAGCTCAGCCTTGACACCGGACCGGAACATCCGGTGGTCGTCAACAAGGACGAGCCGAATCGACTTTGGTTGCAAGGACCTTGGCTCGGTCATGAACGGGTTCCTTCGATTTCTGGTTGGGCAGCAGCTGCTGGCTCGACGACCGTCACTGGCAGTGAGAGGGATACTTCGGTGCCGTTCTCGAGCCGGCGCACAGCAGCTGAGCCACCGTGCCGCGACATCCGGCCCAGGATCGACTCGCGGACTCCGAGACGATCCTGCGGTATGGCGTCCACGTCGAAACCGGGGCCGTGGTCCCGGACGAACGCCTCGACGAGCTCGGACCCCACCTCGACATAGGCAGACACCGGCACCGACCCATGGCGGACGGCGTTCATCAGTGCCTCGCGCAGCGCCCGCACCAGGGCGCTCCCGCCCGCGTCGAGCGGACGGTCGCCGGTGATGACGAGCTCGATGGGTATGCCGTGCACGTCCTCGACCTCGTGCGCGACCTCGGTCACGGCGGAGGCGAGGCTGGCCTTCGAGCCGCGAGGGCCGGCATACAGCCACCCGCGTAGCTCCCGCTCCTGTGCGCGCGCGAGACGGGTCACCTCGGCGGGGTCCCCTGCCTTGCGCTGGATGAGGGCCAGCGTCTGCAGGACCGAGTCGTGCAGATGTGCGGCGATGTCGGCGCGCTCGGTCTCACGGATACGCTGCGCCTGCTCAACCCTCAGGTCGCTCCAGAGGCGCACGCCCCAGGGAGCCGCGATCAGCGCGGCACCAGCGAGAACGGCAACGGCAGGGATCCCCACGTCCCAGACTCCCGCGAACCCGCGCCCCTGGGTCGCGAGCGCGACCACCCCGATGGCCGCCAGTGCGATGCCGATCCCAAGCCTTACCAACCCCGCTCGTCGACCTTCGCTCCCGCCGACAAGCCATCTGCCCCTCTCCGCGTCATCGAGCTGTGACCAGGCGAGCACCGCGCCCCCGGCGACGGTCAGGAGCGGGAGGAGCACACCCAGCCGCAGGTTGACCCCTTGCTGCTGCGCAAGGAGGACCCCACCGACGAGGAGCAGCCCCACGCCGACCACGAGGTTGCGCAGCGACTCGTTGGACGGCCGAGCAGCCGCCCTGGGCCTTGCACCTGGAGCTCTGTGGTCGCCGCGGGACTGCGGCGTGAGTGCCCACAGGAAGACGTATGCCGCGATACCGGCGCCACCTGCGAGGGAGGCCAGCACGAACGCCAGACGGACGTGGCGCACGTCGAGACGAAGATGCTCGGCCAGCCCGGCACAGACCCCGGCCACGTATCGACCCTGCACCGGACGCTCGAGCCGGTGCACCGGACGTCCCTCGCCGAGAGGCATCGCCGGCTGCGGGGGCTGGTAGGGCGTGGGCACGAGTCCATCTTTGCCCAAGGTCGCGCGGAATTGAGCCGGGCAAGCACTTTCTCAGGGTCTGGTCAGGGTCAGGTCAGGGTCGACCCTCATGGCGAAGGACTGTGGATGGCGACAGGATCGGGACCATGAACGAGAACGAACAGCCCACAGCAGACCCTCAGACGGGTCTCGACAAGATCTTCGCGTCCCTGCACAGCATCGACATCCGCCGCCGCAGCGACGACAAGTGGATCGGCGGCGTGTGCTCAGGGCTTGCCGACCGGCTCGGTGTCGACCCGGTGATCGTGCGGGCAGGGCTCGTGCTGCTCTCCATCCTCGGCGGCATCGGGGTGACCGTCTACCTGGTGGCCTGGGTCTTGCTGCCCAACGACAGGGGCGAGATCGCGGCCGAGCGAGCGATCAGGGATGGAGACGGCAGCTCTGTCGTCCTGCTCGTCGTCGCGGCCCTGGCTGTCTTCGGGGGCTCATGGTGGGGACAGGACTCGGGTTGGGGGTTCCCGTGGGGCCTTGCCCTCACCGGTCTACTCGTCTGGTGGCTGGTTCAGAAGTCACGACACCGTCCCGACGCCGACCAGCGGGTGAGGGCCCAGCGGTCCGCCGCCGGCCCCTACGCCTCCGCTCCCCAAACCGGCGCTCCATACGCCGGCCAGCCGCCAACATCCGGCGCCGCGCCGACCACGCCTGGTCAGGCGTCGACCGCCTACCCGCCCACTTACGCCCCGCCCGCTTACGCCCCGCCCACTTACGCCCCCACCACTTATGGCCCCACCACCAACGACCCCAGCTACTACCGCCCCGAGCCTCCCAGGAGACTGCGCCGGCGATCTGGCGGCGCGCTGATGGCACTGGTGGCCATCGGGCTGGCCCTGGTGACGTACGGGTCTCTGAGCTGGCTGGGCAGCCAGCTCAGCTGGACGGGTGACCACCGGACGATCGCGATGGCTGGTGCACTTGGGGCGATCGGACTACTTCTGGTCGTCCTCGGGCTGGCCGGCTGGCGGGCCGGTTTCGTAGCCTTCCTGGCAGTCATCCTGGCGTTCACCGCCTGGTCGAGCGCCGTTGTGCCTACAGGGATCCACCTCGGCGGGCCGCTGGGTGACCGAACCTGGACACCCACGACGGTGACTTCCACCGCCTATGACGTGAGCATCGGGACCGGGGTTCTTGACCTGAGAGAGCTCCCGAAGGACGGCCTCAGCGAAGCCACGATCCCTGCACACGTCGGGATCGGCGAGCTGAAGGTCATCGTTCCCGAAGGGCTGACGGTCCGGGTCGTGGGCCAGGTGGGCCTGGGAAACATCGTCGCTCCCGGCGACCAGAACAACGGACAGGACGGCAAGGACGTGTCCCGGACCATCCCGGTCGGCGACGGGCCAACTGAAGTCGTGGTCGATGCCGGAGTCGGCATCGGACAGCTCACCGTGGTGAAGGAGTAGGACGATGGACGCGAATACCCCTGCAACGCCGTCATTCCAGGGTGGCGACCCGACCGAGACCAACGTGGCCGAAGCCAGCCCGATCCAGGACAACCCCACCAAGAGCTACGAGGCCGGCGCCGACCCCACCAAGAGTGACGTCAGCAAGCCTGCACGTCCCAAGGGACCGAACGCAGCGGCGGTCGTTCTCGGGCTGTTTGCCATGGTTCTGGGCGGCCTGATCATCGCCAACGAGACGATGGGCCTCCACGTCGACTGGTCACGTCTTGGGCCTGGCGGGGTCGTCGCCATCGGACTGGTGCTCGTGGTGCTGGGGGCCATCGGCCTCGTCCGGCGCCATGACGACGCCTGACATCAGCGAGCGCCAGCTCGAGGCAACATCGAGCCGGCCCAGATCCGCCGGCGGCACCCACCGGGCAGACTCCGTGGTGCCGCCGACGTCGTGCACGACCGGGTCGGTGGGAGCGTGACAGGACGCGCGATACACGAGCCGCACCGCGTGGAAGTCCTCAAGTCGCCCCGAGGGCGCACGACCGATCCAGCGGGTGGTGCTGACCACCGCGATCCCGCTCACCTCGATCACCTGGCCGCTCTCCTCCCAGACCTCGCGCACCACGGCCTGCTCCGGAGGCTCGTCGACCTCGATGCCACCCCCGGGAAGGCCCCACTGACCCTGAGCATTGGTGCGCTGCGAGAACTGGGTCATCAGAACTCCGCGCGAGCTGGTCGCCACGGCATATGCCGCCACGCGCTGGTATGGCTCGGGGGTCTCGCCCAAGGCGAGCGGCAGATCCTTGTCCCGACGCAGAGGCTCCCCTGGCTCGAGAGGCCCGCCCACGTGGGGCGAGACGCCGAAAGTCATTGTCAGCACATGGCTTCCACTCGAACCACTCGCGACATCTCGCGCCTTCCGCACCTCCCAGCCATGCGAGGCAAGCAAAGCCACGGGGTCGTCCCCATGGCCGAGCAAGAAGCGGACCACCTCCGCGCCCGATCCGTCCACGCCCACCACGACAAGGCGCGGTGGTTCGGGCGCTCCGCCGGTCGGGCCCCGGTCTCTCACGCTGGCTGTGACTCCACGAGTGCGATGGCGCGGCGGTACTCGTCCTCCGCCAGATCCAGGACCCGGTTCCACGACTGCTCGGGCGGGGTGCCCAGGTTGTATGCCGTCATCGAGCCTCTGAGCGCCGCATCGGTGACCAGGCGTGCCAGTGCGCCCACCATCGCCTCGTCGTCGGAAGCGAGATACCCGTTCACGCCATCGATGACGAACTCCTGCAGGCCACTGCCCCAGCGCCCCACCACGGGGAGCCCGACGGTCCGGGCCTCCAGCGCCGCAATCCCGAACGACTCCAATGGTGCGGGGGCTATGTAGATGTCAGATTCGGCATACCGACCGCGAAGCTCATCCCGCGTCACCCTCCCCGGCAGGTGCACCCATTCGCCCATCTCGTGCTTTGCGACGAAGCGCTCGAGCCGGCCTCGGTCGGGTCCTTCGCCAAGGATCTCAAGGCTCATCTCAATGTCACTTGGCACCAGCGCACGAACGCGAGCCATGGTGCGCAGCAATGGCATCGGCCGCTTACGAGCTGCCAGCCGCATCGCTGAGACCAGCCTTACAGCGCCCCCAGAATCGCGCGTTGGGGCACCAGCCGGTTGGGCCCATCGGTCGACGTCGATCCCGTTGGGCAGGACATTGACCACCCCTGACGGCCCGACGATGCGCTGCAGCGGCTCAGCGGCGACCGCCGACACCGCACTCATGGCGACACCACGGGCAGCCCAGGTGCGCACATGCCCTGCTATCCGGAATACAGGCTCCAGGGACCCGAGCATGCAGTGCCATGTCATGGCGGTCGGCAGGCCCAAGCGGGTCGTCACCCGGGCGCAGTCGACCGCGAAGGGGCTCACCACGCCCATGTGCACATGGGCAACGTCGAACCCACCCTCGGCCAGCCGGCGACTGAGCAGCCTTGGGGCCAAAGGGTTCACAGGCAGCTCGAACGGCAGCCTCAGCGCCAGCCTGTGGACGAGGACGCCGTCGACCTCGTCGATGAACCCACCGCGCTCACCGTGGTGACCGGGGGTCGCCGTAAAGACGACAACCTCGTGGCCGCGGGCGACCAGACGTTCGGCGAGGTCATGGACCTGGACCTCGATCCCACCGAGGCGGGGCAGATAACAGTCCGACAAAAGGGCAATCTTCACGACTGCCACCTTGGCATGCGACAGGATGGAACCTGATGGCGCACACCCTCCTGGCTTTCCATGCCCATCCTGACGATGAGGCACTGCTCACCGCCGGGACGATGGCACGCGCCGCGGCCGAAGGCAACAGGGTCATCGTCGTGGTCGCGACCGACGGCAACGAGGGACTGGCTTCGAGCCAGTTCGCCGCTGATGGTCTCCTTGGTGCCCGGCGCCTGGACGAGCTGAGAGCCAGCGCTAGGGCATTGGGCGTGGCCCGCGTAGAGCACCTTGGCTATGCGGACAGCGGGTTGGGGCCTGAGACCCTGCCTGATCCTGGCGGGCGGACCCGGTTCATCCGGGCGGACGTGGACGAGGCTGCGAGGCTTCTGGCCGACATCCTGGTCGAAGAGTCCGTGGACGTGCTGCTGACGTACGACGCCAACGGCGGATACGGGCATCGTGACCATGTGAAGGTGCACGCCGTCGGAGAGCGGGCGGCGCAGCTGGCGAAGACTGCCCGGGTGCTGCAGGCCACCGTGCCTCGCGACACGATCTGCCGCGGCGTCGCCTTCGCACGAAAGGTCTACCGCTTTCCCACCGAGTTCGACCCGACGACGTTCCAGCGCTCTTTCAGCCCGCGGGCAGACATCACCCATCGGGTCAACGTCACTCGTTATGCAGGTGCGAAGAGGGCCTCGATGCGCGCCCACGCGTCCCAGGCCAGCGCCGATGGCGGAACCGATCGCACACTTGCAGCGTTCCTGCGGATCCCGCGGCCCCTGTTTGACCTTGTCTTCGGCCGTGAGTGGTTCGTCGACCCGGCCCACCCGCCCGGGGCGCCGGTCTCACGGGACATCTTCGGGGGGCTGCCGTGAGCGCGCCCGACCCGATTGTTGCCTCGGCCACCCTCGACGAGTCAAGCCCGTCCCACTGGAAACCCAGCGCACGCGAGGTCATCCAGGGGCTGCTCGGCATCGCCCTCGCCGTGGCACTGCTTGTCTGGGGGCTTCCCTTCCTCGTGGGTACCACCTGGGCCGAGGTCTTCGACAAGCTGGGACAGGTCGGCCTCCTCACGGCCCTGCAGCTGCTGGCACTCATGCTGTCCGGACTTTGGCTGTACACCTTCGTGCTCACCGGATCGCTCCCCGGGCTGTCCCATCCGAAAGCCTTGATCCTCAATGTTTCCAGCTCCTCGGTGGGAAACCTGCTGCCCGGAGGTGGAGCGGCCGGCGTCGCCGCGACATACGGCATGTGTCGTTCCTGGGGGTTCGCCCGGCGAGACATCTCGACCTCGGTGATCGTCAGCGGTGTCTGGAACGTCCTCGGCCGGCTGGGCCTGCCCGTCATCGGCACGGCTGCGCTGCTGACGGACGCCTCGAAGCTACCTGCGTCCGTCGTACGCGGTGGGTCCATCGGGGCCGTGGTGGGTCTCGTTCTGCTGGGCTCCTTCATCTCGGTGATCGTCTCGGAAAGAGCTGCCACCATCGTCGGGCACGGGCTCGACAAGGCCCTGAACCCGTTATGGCGCAGGGCGAGGGCGAGTCGGGTGATGAGCATCGACGAGCTGGTCCATGACCTGAGGGGTCGGCTCAACACAGTTGTCCGGACCGGGTGGCGAAGCATGACCTTCGGTCTCGCGGGCTTCTTCGGCGTCTACTACCTGCTGTTCTGGCTATGCCTCGACGCAGCCCAGGTCCACGTGACCGTCGCGCACATGTTTGCCGCGTATGCCGTCGGACGGCTCCTGTCCACCGTGGGCTTCACCCCGGGTGGAGTCGGTGTCACCGAGCCACTGACGGCCGCGGTGCTCATCGCCTTTGGCGCCGACCCGGCAGCCGCCACTGCGGGCGTGGTGCTCTTCTCGATCTACGTCCATCTTCTTGAGATACCGCTCGGAGCGATCGGCTGGGTCGTGTGGGGAGTCACCCACAAGAAGTCACCGACGGACTAGCCTGCGCACCTGACGGATCCGCGCCTGGTCGGCGATCTCGTCGTCAATGATCTCCGGCCGGAAGGGCTCGCCCAGCGCGCGTTCCACAGCGAGCTTGATGAGAGCGTCGGCGAACGAGGGGTTGGCCGGAAGCAGCGGACCATGCAGGTAGGAGCCGAACACGTTGCCCCTTACCGCCCCCTCGGTCGCGTCTGTCCCGTTGTTGCCCATGCCCGACCTGACCGTGCCGAAGGGCTGCTGTCCCGGGGCGAGCTGCGTTGAGCCGGAATGGTTCTCGTACCCGACCACATCGCCGTAGTCGGTTCGCAGGACAACCGGCCCGATCATCCGCTTGGCGTTGCCCTGAGTGGTCACATCGAGGATCCCGATGCCCGGAAGCCGTTCGCCCTCGACCGTGATGAACGCGTTGCCGAAGAGCTGGTACATGCCGCAGATCATCAGCATGGGCGTGCCATCGGCGGCCAGAGAACGCAGGACGTCTGCATTATGGGCCAGGTCGTTCTCAACCCGGGCCTGCCCGCTGTCCTGGCCGCCACCCCCCAGCACAAGGTGGGCGTCGGTCGGGAAGTCGTTGCCCGGGTGATGCTGATGAACGACCGGTTCGTAGCCGTGCCAGCGCAGTCGGCTGGCCAGCGCCCGGGTGTTACCGAGGTCACCGTAGATGCTCATCTCGCGGGGGTAGATGTGAACGACCTTGATCTGGCCCTTGCTCCCGCTGTTGACTCCGGGCAGGTTGCTGGCAGTCACGCGGGGTCCTCACCAAAGTGTGAAAGCCCATATCGCCCTGCCAGGTCCCGGCGCAGGGCCATCATCGCGGTGTAGGTGCAGAAGATGCGCTTGGGCTCGTTCGGGTAGGCGGTGAGGAACCGTTCGAGCCCGACATCCAGATCCGGCTCAACCTGCGTCACGACCACGTCGTCATACTTCAGGCGAAGCGCCATGTCATAGGCGCGAACACCGCTGGTGAGGGCAACCCCCTTGCCGCGCAACGACTTGAAGCTGACGTCATAGAGCCAGGACACGTCTCGACCGTCTGCATAGTTGTCGTTGATGGCGACCATCGTCGTGACCGGTGCATTGCCATAGGTGCCGAGCGCGACGGTGAACCCTGCGGGATTCTTGACCAGGACCAGCTCGAGGGGATGGCCGTCCGCATCGATGATCTCGCCCCGACCGAAGGGCGGCTCGACCTTCTCGAGAGCAGCGACGGCGTTGGTCGCGCGAAAGTCCTCTCCCAGCAACACTCTTGCCATCGTCGTTGCGGCAGTCGCATTGATCATCGCGGCGAGACCGCGCTGTTTGAGCGTCATTGGGCCAACCCTGTCGGAGTGACCGAAACGCACCTCAAAGCTGCGCTCGTCGTGAGGCTTCAGAAGTCCGTCCGCATCGGTGGGCGGAGGGGGGCTGAAGTCGTCCTCGAAGCGGACGTCAGCCTCCTGAAGCTCGGGGAGCCGGTCTGCGATGGAGGGATCGACGCCGAAATACGTGACCGCCACATCGTCTCGGACCCGTTCGGCGATCCGGGAGACGAAGGAGTCGTCGATATTGAGCACCACGCCAGTGGTCGTCTGCTCCGCCAGCTCGGCGAGGAGCCCCGCGGTGTGGTCGATCTCCGCGAAACGGTCGAGCTGGTCGCGTGCGACGTTGAGCAGCAGGGAGTAGGACGGTCTGATCGCGGCGGCGAACTTCAGCGCATGCGCCTCGTCGAGCTCGAGGACCGCGATGTCCGCCTTGAGCCGTCCTGACAGGGGGACCTCGGCCAGCATCGAAGAGATGACGCCGCGGGTGAAGTTGCTGCCGGTGGGGTTGGTGAACACGGTCAGCCCGTGTTCGCGAAGCACCGCGACAAGCATCTTGGTCGTGGTCGTCTTCCCGTTGGTGCCGGTCACCACGACAACCCCGCGTGGCAGGTCCGCCAGCGCATGGCCGAGGAAATAGGGGTCCACCGTCTCGACGACGAGCCCCGGCAGCGCTGAGCCTCCACCTCGCAACCTTGATCCCGCACGCGCAGCCTTGCCGGCCAGCACTGCCAGAGAGGTCCTCAACAC
>JBDTOA010000046.1:0-11646 GCA_039933475.1 Dermatophilaceae bacterium | reverse complement strand
GAGCGTGGCCAGCGAGCGGTTCATCGTGTAGAAGTGCAGGCCCGGCGCGCCCTCGGCCAGCAGCCGCTGGGCCAGCTCGGTGGCGATCTGCACACCCTCCGCACGGATCGCGCCGGGATCGCCGGCCACTGCTTCCAGCCGCGAGGCAACGGCGGCAGGCAACGAGGTCCCGGACAGCTCTGCCATCCGGCGTACCTGTGCAAGGCTCGTGACCGGCATCAGGCCGGGGATGATCGGCAGGTCGCGTCCTCGCGCGACCACGCGGTCCCGCAGCCGGACATAGCTGTCCGGGTCGAACACGAACTGCGTGATGGCGAACTCAGCACCTGCATCAGCCTTTCGCACGAGCACGTCAACGTCCTGGTCAAGGCTCGTGGACTCGGGGTGCTGGTCGGGGAAGGCGGCCACACCCACAGTGAAGGTGCCGAGCGTCTTGATCAGGGCCACGAGCTCGTCCGCATGGTTGAGCCCGTGCGCGTGGGCGGTCCAGGGCATGCCGGCACCCCCCGGTGGGTCCCCGCGCAGGGCAAGGACGTTGCGGACTCCTGCGCCGGCATACTCCCCCACGACCTGACGCAGCTCGGCCACGGACGACCCGACACAGGTCAGGTGAGCCATCGGAGTCAGCGTCGTCTCGCGGGCGATCCGGTCCGTCACCCGGACCGTGCGTGCCCGCGTGGTCCCCCCGGCGCCATAGGTCACCGACACGAAGGCCGGGCGGATCCGTTCCAGATGGCGAATCGCCTCCCACAAGGTCTGCTCACCGGCATCGTCCTTGGGCGGGAAGAACTCGAAGCTGTATGACGTGCCCTTCTCCCCCAGCATTCGCGGGATTGAACGGGTCAGGTGCTCGGCCTGGGGGAAGGTCGATGCGGTTCCATGCGCCATACGGCCCAGAGTAGGTGACGGCAGGCACGTAGGCTCAGGGCAGTCAAGATCCGGGAGGCCCGTTGTCCAATCCACTGGACACCAGTGATCTGCGCGCCCGCGTGCAGGGTGTCGTCGACGCCGAGCTCTCCACCCAGTCCCAGGTCCTGGCTGAGATCGGCGACGACCTCAGCCCCCTGGTCGAGGCGATCGGGGACCTTCTGCAAGGTGGCAAACGCCTCCGTGCGGGCTTCCTCTACTGGGGTTATCGCGCCTGCGGCGGTGCGGACAGCGAGGCCGTCATCCGCGCCGCGACCGCGATGGAGCTCTTCCAGGCCGCAGCCCTGCTGCACGACGACGTCATGGACGACAGCGACACCCGGCGCGGGATGCCGGCTGCCCACCGGCGCCTGGCCGTCGAACATGCTGCTGCGGGGTGGGGCGGCAGCGGCGCCCGTTACGGCGTAGCCGGTGCCATCCTGGCCGGCAACCTGTGCCTGACCTGGAGCGACGAGCTGTTTGCGACCTCGGGGCTGACCATCGACGAGCTGAACCGGGCCCGCCCGGTGTTCGACCGGATGAGGACACAGCTGATGGGCGGGCAGTTCCTCGATGTCCTCGAGTCCGTCCGCGGCTGGGACGAGCTGAGCACGGACCAACGAATCGCCAGCGCCCGCAGGGTGATTCGGTTCAAGAGCGCCAAGTACACCATTGAGCACCCACTCCTGATCGGTGCCGCGGCCGCAGGAGTCAGCGAGCCCGACCGTGCTGCCCTGTCGTCCTATGGGCTCGACCTCGGCGAGGCGTTCCAGCTGCGGGACGACGTGCTGGGTGTCTTCGGAGACCCCGCACGCACCGGCAAACCCGCGGGCGACGACCTGCGAGAGGGCAAACGCACCGTTCTCGTGGCGTTGACGTTGGACCAGGCCGACCCAACCGTGGTCGCCTTGTTCGAGAAGCTGCTGGGCCTGGAAGACCTCGACGAGAGCGGTGTCGACGAGCTCCGCGCCGCGATCACCGCCAGCGGTGCCCTCGAGAGGGTCGAGCTGATGATCCAGGACCTCACCGCGTCGGCTCGTGCGGCCGTTCTCTGCGCCACCGGACTGACCGACGAGGGCAGGGCGGCGCTGAGCGCACTCATCGATGTCTCGACGGCCCGCTCCACCTGAGCTGACCTAGGACCGGCGGGTCGGCCAGCCCCTCAGCCATCGACCGCGACCCGCAGCCCGTCCTCGGCCCGCACCCGCAGCGTTCACATCGCAGCTTCCATGGCCCGGCGGCGTATCTCTGTCTTGAACCCGGCCAGGAGGGCGTCAATGGGCGCGCCCGGCGCCGGTAGCGTCGCGTCAGGGGTGAACAGCCACCGAAGGATCTCGACGTCACTCATCCGGCCGTCGGCGAGCACGGTGAAGGTGCCGGCCAGCCCCGGCAGCGGCCCGCTCTCGTTGACAAACTTGGACGGGACCGCCATGACGTTGCGTGGACCGATCCGGAAGCCGAGCAGCTGCCGGTCCTCGATCAGCTGGCGGATGTCACTGAGACGCATCCCCAGAAGGTCGCTCAGGTCCGGCACGGTCAGCCACTCACCGACCAGCCGCTCGATGTCGTCGTCGGGCGATGCGTCATCTAAAGCGTCAAAACTCTCGTCAGCCACGGCTCCACACTCTCACTCTCGACGCGCAGAGCAAATTACCTGAGGTAAGTCGCCATGGACGGTGAGCGCTTCGGGTACCGTTCACATGAGTCACACAAGGTGCGGCTGGCCTCATGCGGCCAACTGCACCTCTTCTGTCCCACCTCACCCGGAGGATCTTCGTGAGCCCCTTCGTCGCACTGCCACCCGCCATCGTGACTTTGCCGACCCACGTCAAGCTCCCGGTCGTCGTCCGCCATGCCCACCCCGCTCCCTACGGCTGGCAGGTGCTGACGGTGCGAACCGGCGACACCCTCAGCGACATCGCGATAACCCACAGATGCACGGTGGGCGAGCTGATCGCCCGCAACCGGATTGCCGATGGCGGGAACTTCCTGGCCGCCGGGCGCCGCCTCTGGGTCCCACGCACCAGACCGGCCAAGGTTGCGGCAGGCCCCGTCGCCGCCCGAACCGCAACGCATGTCGTGCGCTCGGGTGACACCCTCGGGGCCATCGCGGCCCGTTACCGGGTGAGTCTCTCGACGCTTTACTCGCTCAACAGGATCAGCAGGACGGCATACCTCCAGCCGGGGCAGCGGATCAAGATTCCCGCACCCGCAGCGCGCGCAGTGGCCAAGGCCAGCTCAGGTGCCGCCCTCCGGACAACAACACTCACGGTCCGATCCGGTGACACCATCGGCGCCATCGCGCTGCGGCAGGGTGTCTCACAGTCCTCCCTGCTGAAGGCCAACGGCCTGACAACACGTTCACTCCTGCAGATCGGCCAGAGGCTGAAGGTCGTCAGCACCGCAGCAACACCGGCCGAGGGCGCCAACACGTTCGCCGGACGTACGTACCCGGCCAAGATTGTCGGTGCCGCCGCTGCCAACCGGGCGTACCTGGCCCGCGCCGGGGTTCCCAGCCGCACACAGACCAAGGACCTCATCGCGTCCACGGCGCGACGCCACGGGCTGGACCCCAGCCTGGTTCTGGCGATCGCCTGGCAGGAGTCAGGCTGGAACCAGAGGCAGGTCTCGGTGGCCAACGCGATCGGCGCGATGCAAGTCCTCCCCAGCTCCGGGATATGGGCTTCAGAGCTCTCCGGACACAAGCTCAACCTGCTCAACACGCAGGACAACATCACCGCAGGCGTGGTGATCATCCGCACCCTGACCCGAAGTGCCCGCACCGAGCAGGAGGCGATCGCGGGCTACTACCAGGGCCTGTACTCCGTG
Organism: Dermatophilaceae bacterium; assembly: GCA_039933475.1. Taxonomy (GTDB): domain Bacteria; phylum Actinomycetota; class Actinomycetes; order Actinomycetales; family Dermatophilaceae; genus UBA4719. The sequence goes on along the minus strand of JBDTOA010000046.1, from coordinate 7,911 downwards.
CAGCACAACGGGATGTACCCAGACACCGCGCAGTACGTGAGGTCGGTCCAGGCTCTCAAGGGCCAGATGTAGGCCGCTCGCCGGCTCCGCGCGCGATCTGCGGGCTCGCCTGCGCCAGGTTGCCGTCATCGTTACATAGACTCTGCGCGTGACAACTGCTGGTCCTACCTCCCTGATCGAGCATGTGCTCGATGGGCGCTACCGCGTGCTGTCGCATCTGGCAGACGGCGGGATGGCGACCGTCTACGTCGCCCTGGACCTGCGACTGGACCGAAAGGTCGCGCTCAAGGTCATGCGTCCCGACCTTGCCAAGGACGAGTCCTTCGTGAGCCGCTTCCGCCGCGAGGCCCGCTCCGCCGCGAAGCTGAGCCACCCCAACGTCGTGGCCGTCTACGACCAGGGCGAGGACGACGGCAGCGTCTTCCTGACCATGGAGCTCGTCAACGGCCTGACTCTCCGCCAGGTCATGCAGGCCGAAGGGCCACTTACCCCGCGAGCTGCCCTGGACATCATCGATCCGGTCCTGCAGGCACTCGGAGCGGCTCACAGCGCCGGGCTGGTCCACCGCGACGTCAAACCCGAGAACGTCATCCTGCGCGACGACGGAACGGTCAAGGTCGCGGACTTCGGCCTCGCACGGGCGATCGCCACGGGCACGTCGACGGCACAGACCGGCGTCCTGCTCGGCACTGTCGCCTACCTTTCGCCGGAGCAGGTCGAGCGCGGTGTGGCCGACGCCCGCAGCGACGTGTATGCCGCAGGGCTCTTGCTGTTCGAGATGCTGGCGGGGTCCAAGGCCTTTCTTGGGGACTCACCGATCCACGTCGCCTACCAGCACGTTCACAGCGAGGTGCCTGCGCCATCGAGCAGGGTCAGCACCGTGCCTGCCGTGCTGGACGCACTCGTTGCACGGGCCAGCGCGCGCGAGCCCGATGATCGTCCCCGAGACGCGAACGAGATGCTGACCGAGCTTCGCCGTTCGCGCAGCATGCTTTCGCCAGCTGAGCTCGACCTGCGCCCCGCTGCCGGCGTGGGTGCCGCAGCAGTCAACATGACCCTGGCGCTCCCCCGCACCGAGGTGGTCCCAGCAGTCGTGCCACCCAGCGGTGCCGGCCTGACCCGAACCGGTCGTCGCGCAGCCCTGCTGCGCGGCGCGGGATCCTGGCGGGGCCGGAACTGGCCCGTCGTAGCCCTCTCAATCTTCCTCCTGGTTGCGGCCGCAGCGCTCTGGTACTTCTTGGCCGGGCCAGGTGCCAGCACAACCGTGCCCACGGTCAGCGGGTCGACTACGCAGGTCGCCCAGCTGGCACTGACCAATGCCCACCTCGGCTCAAAAGTGGTCAGGTCCTTCGACGAGACCACCAAGGCGGGGGTGGTCCTTGCTTCGGACCCCGCCGCGGGGCGGGAGGTCGGTCGGGGATCCACCGTGATCCTGACCGTCTCCCAGGGACAGGAACGGTATGCCGTCCCCAAGCTGGTCGGAAGCACCCAGGCCGAGGCCCAGCATCGCCTCTCCGAAGCCAAGCTCACCTTGGGCAAGGTCACGAAGGCGTTCAGCGAGACCGTGCCCGACGGCCAGGTCATCTCCACCTCGCCGGCGGCGGACACCTCCGTCAAGCGGGCCACCCCGGTCGCGCTGGTGACCAGCAAGGGCCGTGCGCCGATCACGTTCCAGGACTGGACCGGCAAGCCAGCTGCCCAGGCGGTCAAAGCCCTGACCGATGCCAAGCTCAAGGTCGATGCCACCAAGAAGGACTGGAGCGACACGGTGCCCAGGGGGTTGGTGATCAGCCAGTCCCCGGCAGGCGGAACGCTCTTCCTGGGTGACCCGGTCACCCTCGTCGTCTCCAAGGGCCCCCAGCTGGTCCTGGTCCCCGATCTCTTCGGGAAGAAGGATGGCGAGGCAAAGGCCCTCCTCGAGTCCCAGGGCTTCGCGGTGAAGATCGACAAGGTGCTGGGTGGTCCCTTCGGCCTGGTCACGGCTCAGTCGGTCCCCGCGGGAACCAAGGCGCAAAGTGGCTCGACCATCACGCTCACCGTGGTCTGAGAGCCCCGCAAGGTGACAACAGCGCGATCTCGCCTCGTGGCGACGCTCTTGCTCGTGGTCGTCACCATGATCTGGGGCTCGACCTTCTTTCTGATCCGTGACGTCGTTGCCGTGCTGCCCCCCACCGACTTCCTCGCGGTCCGCTTCACCATCGCTGCCATCGCGATGGTGGCGGTCTTCTGGCGGTCGATCCTTTCGCTCGGCAGGCGTGAGCTGGCCATCGGAGCCGGCCTCGGGATGCTGTATGCCGTTGCGCAGATCCTGCAGACTGTCGGCCTGGCGCACACCGAGGCAACACGATCCGGCTTCATCACCGGCACCTACGTCGTCCTGACCCCGATCTTCGCCGCCCTCCTGCTGCGCGAGCGCATACCCAGATCGACCTGGCTCGCGGTGCTCCTGGCCACCGCGGGGCTGGCGACGTTGTCCCTGAACGGTCTTGGCGGGGGTTTCGGCCTGGGTGAAGGCCTGACGCTGGCCGCGGCCGCCGTCTACGCCCTGCACATCCTCGGCCTCGGGCGTTACTCCTCGCCCGCGGCGGCAGCCGGGCTCTCGGCGGTACAGATGGTCGCGATCGCTGCCATCTGCCTTGTCGCAGCGGCGCCCGGTGGCATCGAGCTGCCCAGCGATCGAGCCGGATGGACGTCCGTGCTCTACATGGCACTGGCGGCCGGCGCGTTGGCGATCTGGGCCCAGACCTGGGCCCAGTCCCATCTGAGCGCCACTCGGGCTGCGATCGTGATGACCCTGGAACCCGTGTTCGCAGCCGTGTTCGCGGTCGCGTTCGGCGGTGAGTCCATGACCCTGCGGATGCTCCTCGGCGGAGCCATGGTCCTTGCGGCGATGTACACGGTGGAGCTGATCGGTCGCAGGGCTGACGCAACCGCTGCCCAGGCTCCTCCATCCGAGCTTCTCCATCACGAGGTATGACCCAGATGAGCTGCGGTGGCGGGATCCTGCGGCCTTATACGTGATCGGATCTTCGGCGACGTCCACCTCGACCGATCGTGGCACATACGCTTTGCTTGTACCGTCACCAAACGAAAGGGCTCAGCGGTGGGCAATGCCCGGACAGCTCCCGTGAACCAGCCGGCCGAGGTCGAGGCCTCGACCGGACTGGTCACTGACCAACGCGGCCGGCCGCTGCGGGACCTTCGGATCTCGGTGACCGACCGGTGCAACTTCCGCTGCGTCTACTGCATGCCGAAGCAGATCTTCGGGCGCGACTTCGTCTTCATGGAACGCGACGAGCTGCTGACCTTCGAAGAGATGACCCGCATCGCCCGCATCGCGGTTGCTCATGGGGTCCAGAAGATCCGCCTCACCGGTGGCGAGCCCCTGTTGCGTCGAGGCCTCGAGGAGCTGGTGGGCATGCTTGCGGCGCTGAGGACGCCCGATGGCAAGGAGATCGACATCGCCCTGACCACCAACGGGTCGGCGCTCGCCATCAAGGCGCAGTCACTCAAGGACGCTGGCCTCAAGCGGGTAACCGTCTCTCTTGACTCCCTCGATGACGCAACCTTCAGGGCTGTCAACGATGTTGACTTCCCGGTTGCCAGCGTGCTGCATGGCATCGAGGTCGCGCATGAGGTTGGGCTGGGTCCGATCAAGGTCAACATGGTGGTCAAGCGCGGCCAGAACGACCAGGACATCGTGTCCATGGCGCGCCACTTCAAGGGTTCGCCCTACATCTTGCGCTACATCGAGTTCATGGATGTGGGCAGCAGCAACGGCTGGAAGATGGAAGAGGTCGTTCCGTCTGCCGAGGTCATCGCCCGGGTCAACGCGGAGCTGCCTCTGGAAGAGGTCGCCGCGAACTACCCCGGCGAGACCTCAGGGCGATGGCGATACCTGGATGGTGGCGGCGAGATCGGCGTGATCTCCAGTGTTACCAAGGCTTTCTGCCAGTCCTGCACACGCCTGCGCGTCTCGACGGAAGGCAAGCTGTTCACCTGTCTGTTCGCGACAGAGGGTCACGACCTACGGGCACTCCTGAGGGCCGGGTCCACGGACGAGCAGCTTTCAACGGCAATGGCCGACATCTGGCGAGAGCGCTCGGACCGCTACTCGGAGCTTCGAGCCGAGAAGACCAACGAGCTTGGTGCCGCTGGCAAGAAGAAGATCGAGATGTCCTACATCGGAGGATGAAACACCCGAGCGCCGGGATTCGCCCCGGCGATGTGGCCTCCCGTCAGGCCTGCCCTATCCTTGCCCCGTGAGCGCTGAGAAGCAGGTGACCGTGAGGTTCTTCGCAGGAGCCCGCGCGGCGGCCGGATGCGATCAGGTGATGGTGGAGCCCGGACCGATGGAACACGTCATCGAGAGCATTCATGTGGCCTTCCCTGCCCTCAAGGCCGTGACCCCTGTATGCAGCTTTCTGGTGGACTCGGTATCAGCCAAACGGTCCGCCGAGCGACCCGAGGGCGGCAGGTTCGTCCATGCAGGCTCAACGGTGGACGTGCTGCCCCCGTTTGCTGGCGGCTAGGGGCAGCTGGTCGGGCGAGCAGACGTGCTCACGGGCAGTTCACCCATTCGTCTGTGCCGTCCTCGAACAGCTGGTGCTTCCAGATCGGCACGCGAGCCTTGACCTCCTCAACGAGGTCGGCGCATGCCGCGAAGGCCGGCGCCCGGTGTGCGGCGCTGACGACTGCGACGAGGGCAGCATCACCAATCGCAAGCTTCCCGGAGCGATGGACCACAGCGACCGATATGACGTCATGGCGGCCACAGACGTCATGTGCCACCTGCGACAGTGCCTCACCCGCGCTCGGGTGGGCCTGGTACTCGAGATCGACCACCGCACGCTGATGGTCATGGTCCCTGACCGCCCCCACGAAGCTGACCACTGCTCCGGCCCGACGATCCGCCACCAGGCGCTCCAGATCAGCCACGCTGATCGCCGCCTCACCGATCCCCGTGTGCCTGACTGTGCCCGCGAAAACGCTGTTGACCATGTCCACATCCTGCCCGACTGGCTCGAGCGCTGCCACCGGGCACCCGATGCCGCTGGTCAGGTCGGGATCGGACGGTTGACATCCGTTCCGGCCGACCTCCGTCAAGGCGCCATCAACGTGCCCTCTAGGGTGACGTGGCACCCGCAGCCAAGAAACTCCACCCACGAGAGAACTCGGAGCAAAACGTATGATGCAAAACTGGATTGACGCCGTATGCGCGGAGCTGAACCTGCCGTCGGACATCAATGTCGATGTGATCCTGGACGTTGCCAGGGTGGCTGCTCACAGCGTTGAGCGGCCCGCAGCACCGGTCACCACGTTCCTCCTAGGCATGCTCGTCGCCGGTGGGGCCGACCTGAACGAAGCCGCCGCCAAGATCCAGAAGCTCGCCGAGTCCTGGCCGACCGCCACGGAATAGCTCGTTCGACCAGCCGACCGACAAGCAGCTCAGTCAGATCTGGCTGGCTTCGCGATCAGGGTGCTGACGACGTCGGCGGCATAGCTGGTGTCGTCGTCGTCGACGTCCAGATGCCAGACCAGCCGTACGGAACCCTCGTTCACGGCGTACATCCGCAGCCCGCGCGCTGCTGCGGCCAGGACGAACTCCGCTGCAGTCCACCCCACCTGGCCAACCTCGACCATGACGATGTTGGTCTGGACATGCTCAGGGTCAATGACCTTCGGAAACCGTGACGCGACCGTGTCGGAGAAGGTCCGTGCGCGGCGGTGGTCATCGGCCAGACGTGTCACGTGGTGGTCCAGCGCCCAAAGCCCCGCCGCAGCAAGGATCCCCGCCTGGCGCATGCCCCCGCCGTACCGCTTCCGCCACACACGAGCCTCCTCGATGTGCGAGCGTGACCCGGCAAGAACCGAACCGACCGGGGCTCCGAGTCCCTTGCTCAGACAGACAGAGACCGTGTCGAACTGCTGTCCGTATGCCGAGAGCTCGACTCCCGTTGCCACGTGGGCGTTCCAGAGGCGGGCTCCGTCCAGATGCATGGCCACACCCAGGGGCTGGGTGGCCGCGCGGAGGGCGATGATCGCCTCGAGCGGCTGGATCGTGCCCCCGCCGAAGTTGTGGGTGTTCTCCAGGACGATGGCAGCGGTCGACACCTGGTAGGTGCCGGCATCCGGCTGCATCAGTCGCAACGGCTGGGCCGGGTCAAGCAGGCCCCGAGGCGCCGACCAGGACCGCGACGAGATGCCGGAGAAGATCGCTGCTGCCCCCATCTCACCCCTGAGGACGTGCGCCAGCTCATCGGTGATGAGCTCCTGGCCGGGGTGGACGTGCAGGCGGATACCGAGCTGGTTGGCCATCGAGCCGGACGGAGTGAACAGGCCCGACTCGTGACCGAGCAGGTCGGCAACCCGGTCCTCGAGAGCCCGGACCGTCGGGTCCTCGCCATAGACATCGTCACCGACCTCGGCCGAGGCCATCGCCATCCGCATGGCAACCACCGGCTGGGTGATGGTGTCGGACCGGAGGTCGACGACCCGGTCGGTCATGCCTGGAGCATCTCAGCGACAAGGAAGGCCAGCTCGAGGCTCTGCTGGTGGTTCAGACGTGGGTCGCACAGCGTCTCGTAGTGCTTCTCAAGATCGGCATCGGCGATCTCTTCGGCCCCGCCCAGACATTCGGTGACGTCGTTGCCGGTGAGCTCGATGTGAATGCCTCCGGGGATCGTCCCCAGTGCACTGTGCACCTCGAAGAAGCCACGGACCTCGTCGACCACGTGGTCGAAGTGTCGCGTCTTGTAGCCAGACTCGGACTCGAAGGTGTTGCCGTGCATGGGATCACAGATCCACGTCACCGCCGCGCCCGAGGCTGTGACCTTCTCCACGATCGAAGGCAGCGCCTCACGAACGGTGCCCGCACCCATTCGGGTGATGAGGGTCAACCGGCCCGGCTCACGCTCCGGGTCAAGCTTGTCGATCAGCCGCAGCAGGTAGTCAGGGTCGGCAGTGGGGCTGACCTTGACACCGATCGGGTTGCGGATCCGCGACACGAAGTCGATGTGCGCCCCGTCCAGGTCCCGGGTTCGCTCCCCCACCCAGACGAAGTGACCGGCAACGTCATACGGCAGCCCGGAGCGCGAGTCGATCCGCGTCATGGGCCGCTCGTAGTCGAGCAGGAGCGCCTCGTGACTGGCGAAGAACTCGACCGTGCGCAGCGCGTCGAAGTCGGCACCACAGGCGGCCATGAACTTCATCGCCTTGTCGATGTCGGCTGCGAGTCGCTCGTAGCGAGAGTTGGCCGTGTTCGCGATGAACCCGCGGTTCCAGTCATGGACATGGCGCAGGTCCGCGAAGCCTCCGGTCGTGAAGGCCCGTACCAGGTTGAGAGTGGCCGAGCTGGCGTTGTAGGCCCGCACGAGACGGTTCGGGTCGGGGATCCGCGACTCGGGAGTGAAGGCAAAGTCGTTGACCATGTCGCCGCGGTAGGCGGGCAGGGTGACGTCGCCTCGCGTCTCGGTGTACTTGCTGCGCGGCTTCGCGTACTGGCCGGCGATCCGGCCGACCTTGACCACCGGCATGCTCGCGCCGTACGTGAGGACCGCCGCCATCTGCAGGATCGTCTTGATCCGGTCGCGAATGTTGTCAGCGGTCGCCGAGGCAAAGGTCTCGGCGCAGTCGCCACCCTGCAGGACGAATGCCTTGCCCAGCGCAGCCTCCGCGAGCCGGCCCTTGAGCACGTCGCACTCGCCGGCGAAGACCAGCGGAGGATAGCTGGCGAGGGTCTCGGTGGCACTCGCCAGAGCCCCGGCGTCTGGCCACCCGGGCTGCTGGGCGGCTGGCAGGTCGCGCCAGGCGTCAAGGCCGGCGAGAACGTCAGGGCTTGCTTCGATCCGATCTGGGGTGCTCACGCCCCAAGGGTAGTTGTGAAGTCAGCCGAAGAAGACCTCAGCCTCG
>JBDTOA010000045.1:0-11711 GCA_039933475.1 Dermatophilaceae bacterium | reverse complement strand
GGCCCGATGATGCTTCGAGCGCCTTCGTAGACCATGTCAGCGAACAGGCTGACGAGGCCGAAGCAGAGGACGAAGTACCAGGGCCGCAGCTGCGGCTTCTGCGGCCTCGAGTTTCTGGCCGGTTTAGCGGCGGTCTCGCTCAAAGGGTTTGCCGAGCGTCCGGCGCTGGATTCGAAGGTCGTCGCGGATTCCGTAGGGGACCGGCAGATTCCGGGCGTCCAGCTCGGCTGCGTACGCCTCGAGCGCACGCAGCAGACGGGTCCTCGTGCCTTCGACCACACCCGGTGTGCCAAGCGGCGCCCGCCGCGCGACGACCATCGCCTCGCGAGCGCTGGTGACCTCCTGGAACAGCGCCACGAGGGGGTCGGACCCCACTGACGGGTGCGCCGCGCTGGGAGGAGGCATCTGTGTCTCTGTCTCTGTTGGTCGCAGACCTGGGCCGCCGACGATCAGTGACGATCAATGCCGACGACTTCGAGAATACGCCGCCGCACGGTGATGAGCAGCGCTCTGCAAGATCTGCCGGGACCAAACGGGCAAAGACCTGAAAAGGACCGCGCGTCAGGGCAGTTGCGTGGTTACAAGGTGCTTCTGTTCTGCATCGGTGCCGATCATCGCCTGGCATTCGCCGATGGTAGCGGCCAGCAGGTCGATCAGCCGCTGCTCAACATCCGGCGCGCACGCCAGCGCGATTCCCTCGACGGCAACGTTCAGGATGTGAGGCGCGGTGCGGATCCGGAAAGTCCGCGGCGACACAGGTAGACCGCCCGAGAAGGACCTGGCCCAGGAGGCGGCGTCAGGCACCTCCGCGAGGGCTGCGCGGCTCTTGGGGCTCAACGAGTCGCGCTCGCGGCCGTCGAGCTCGGCGAAGACGCGCTCGCAGGCCACGACCGCCGTGGCCAGGACGTGCTGCCGTGGCGCCGAGGCGATCGGCAGTGCCGCCAGAGCCGCACGCAGAGCGATTGCCGCATCGACGTGGAGATCGTCACTGGTCAGGCCGATGACCGACGGGATCAGCGGTACGAGCCGGGGCCTCCAGGGATCCGAGACGGTGTCGTTGACGAGGCGGGCAAGGCCGGCCAGCAGCGGGTGTGTGCACGATGGATGATCGCTCCAGCGCTCGCCCGCGAGGAACGAGGCCATCTCCATGAAGCATGCACCGCGTCGCGCGTTGCGATGCTTGCCTCGGGACAGAACCGGAATCAGCTCCGGAGTGGCGGCGGTCGAAGTCATGTCGTCCTCCCAACGTTCGGGGCGTGAATCCACATAATTCTGCGCCACAAACTCCACGTGCGCCATCCCCGGAAGCCAGTTCGGAGTCAGTTCGGATCGGTCACCCGATCGGGTTCGTCACGTTCGTCCCGCTCTGCCCAGGTCAGCAGGGTGTCCAAGGAGAACACCGCGTCATCGATGCCCTCGTGCAGGTCGCCGAGCTCGGCAAACCGCTGTGGGACGCTCGCAATGGTGCAGTCCTGCGGCACCACGTCGGCGACCTCGTGCCACCCGATCGGGGTGGACACCGTGCCTCGCGGTACGCCCCGCACCGAGTAGGCACTGGCAATGGTGTGGTCACGGCTGTTCTGGTTGTAGTCAACGAACACCGTGGTTGGGTCACGGTCCTTTCGCCACCATGTGGTGGTCACGTCCCGAGGCGCCCGTCGCTCCACCTCACGAGCGAAGGCGAGGGCAGCTCGGCGTACATCGGCAAAACCCCACCGCGGCTCGATGCGAACATAGATGTGCAGCCCCGCCCCGCCCGAAGTCTTTGGCCAACCCACCGCCCCCAGCTCATCCAGCACCTCGTGTGCGACGCCCGCAACCCGACGGACCGCGTCAAAACCGCACTGCGGCATGGGATCCAGGTCGATGCGCCACTCGTCGGGACGCTCGGTATCAGCCCGCCGCGAGTTCCAGGGGTGGAACTCGACCGTGGACATCTGCACCGCCCAGATGACGCTGGCCAGCTCGGTGACGCACAGCTCGTCAGCATGCCGGTTGTACCGGGGAAAGCTGACCCGGACGGTCTCGAGCCATGGGGGGGCTCCGTGCGGAATCCGCTTCTGGTGGACCTTCTCACCGTCCACGCCCTCGGGGAAACGGTGCAACATGCAAGGCCGCTCCCGCAGTGCGCGGACGACGCCCTCTCCGACGCTGAGGTAGTACAGGGCCAGGTCGAGCTTGGTCTCTCCCCGTTCGGAGAAGTAGATGCGGTCAGGGTTGGAGATCCGAACCGTTCGGTCACCGACCTCCAGCTCAACCGATGGAGACGTGCTGCCAGTGGTCGCCATGGCCACAATCTAGCCAGTCTGGGATGTCCAGGAGCCTCGTTCGCCCAGCTCGCCTAGTTCAGGAGCTGCTCGACAGCCTGTTGCGCGGTCCAGCCGGTGGGGTGGTCCGAGAGCATCTTGGCGACGCCGTCCAGGTCCGCTCCCAGAGTGACGATGGGCGGCTCGTGGTAACCGTCGCGTCGGGTCTGGCCATACCCGACGGTGGCCGTCAGCCCGTTGCACAGGCACTTGCGTCCGACGGTGTCCTCGATCGCTCCACCCTTGCGAACATAGGCGTCAGCAGGCTCGGCCGGGCAACGGTAGCCAAGCTTGCCGGGCTGGCGTTCGAACGGGATCCGAAGGTAGCTGAGGTCGCACAGGCGCGGCCGTTCGTTGTACGTGTCCGCCTCGGACATGGTCCCGGGCAGAGACGCGACCTTGAAGGGAAAACCTGTGGGCGAAGCCAGCGGGTCGGTGCGCACCTTGAGAGCTCCTGACCCAAGCTCGGAGAGCAGCTCCTGGCGCAGCGAGGGCGAGATCCCTGACTCGGCACACATGGCGAACAGCGAGCCAACCTGCACCCCTGCGGCGCCTGCCTCCCGCGCTCGCCTCACGGCTGCCGCAGTGGTGAAGCCGCCGGCCAGCCAGAACGGAAGCCCGACCGCGGCGACCTTGGCCAGGTCGGCCTCGTCACGGGGTCCGAAAACCGGCTGGCCGTCGTCATCCAGGACCGGGCGGCCGCGCGCCGGAGCGTTGTGGCCCCCTGCCCGCGGACCCTCGACGATGAACCCATCCGGCCGGGTCGAGTCCTCGCGAGCCAGGTAGGCGGCCAGGACATGCGCAGAGACGATCGCCAGGAACATCGGCCGCGGCAGTGGCGCCAGCCCGCCCCCGGTGAGGGCTTCGGGATCCAGCCCGACGCTGTAGTCCTGGGTTGCCCCGGTCACGTCCAGGCTCAGCGAGCACGGCTCGTGCATGGCCAGCTTGTTCAGGAGCTGGGGAATCTCCGCCGGGATACCGGCTCCCATGAGCACGTAGTCCACACCGGCGAGCATCGCCCCGTAAGCCGCACTCGGCGTCGCCGTCTGGACCTTCTCGAGGAAGTTGATCCCCACGACCCCGTCATGACCCTCCTTGGCAAGCCACACCTCGGCGAAGTAGGCCACGGCCGACAGCTCCAGGCATGCGGTGCTGGGGGTCTGGTTCAGCTTGGGTATCGGCTTGTACGACTCCAGTGGCCCCTTGCCACCTTCGGTGAAGTACCGGTGCAGGACCCGCTCCGCCATCGCCGGCACCGGAAAGTGCGAAAGTGCACGCCGTACGTCGCCACCTGCGTCTCCGTCCTGCAGGCGCCGGGCGATAACGACGTCAAGTGCCGTCCCCGAGACCACGCCGAGCTGGCCGGTTCGCGATACCGCCTTGGCCATCTGCCATGAGGAGACGGCCACACCCATCCCCCCTTGGATAACCACGGGAAGTGGACGGTCGGTTGTCGATGATGGGCGGGTGGGGCCACCACTCGTCGTCACGGGCATGCTCAAACCTCCGGAGAACCTACGGAAACGTAACTTACTTAACCGTAGGTTAGCGGATGATCCGACATCGGCGACTGGGACCTAGGTCCTGATGTCGGTCCGGTTCCTCGAGCGGCCGTTGCGCCACCAGAGGACTCAGCTGTAGAGCAGCGAACCAGGGGTGGTGAGCAGCTCACCGGTCTCCAGCCAGGTCTTCAGACCCGAGAGAATCATCATCCAGCCGCCGTAGAGCTCGTCGTTCGCGCCCTCACGGAGCTCGTCGTGGGTCACGGTCAGCCGGCAGGAGTCGCCGACGGGTTCAATCTCCCAGGTGATCCGGGAGCTTCCCTCGCTCTTCACCTCGTCGCTCCACAGCGCGACCATGCTCTGGACCAGACGACTGGGTGGTTCCACCTCAAGGTTCACGCCTTCGCCCAGAAGGCCGTTCGCCCCCGGGGATCCCATCTCGAAGCGCGAGCCCGGAGTCCAGTCGGACGCGATCCGGGCGCCGAACTGGTACTTGCTGCGGGTCTCGGGGTCGGTAATTGCCTCCCAGAGCCGCTCGGGCGTCGTGCGGATGTAGATCTCGAAAACCTTCTCCATCGGACTCTCCTCATCTGTCCTGACTGTCATGGGAGCGAGCGGGGGCCGCGCGCCATCGAAGGCTCGGCGGCCTGCTCATCCCTCGACGATAGGTGACTGTTTAGTCACATGTCAACGGTGTTCCGCAACGTCTTGAGCCGTCTCAGCGACTCCTCGCGCTCGAGGCGGTGCACGACGATCGGAGCCGGGTAGCCGTCGGGGATCCCGCCGTCCAGCGTCCAGGGCTCGTGGATCCGCTCAGCGTCCACGTTGCGCAGCTCGGGGACGTACCTGCGGACGTAGTCGCCGTCCGGGTCGAACCGCTTGCCCTGTGCGACAGGGTTGAAGATCCGGAAGTATGGCGAGGCATCAGTGCCGCAGCCAGCCACCCACTGCCACCCGTGCTGGTTGGAGGCGAGGTCGCCGTCGACCAGCCACCTCATGAAGTGCCGGGCACCGTGACGCCACTCGATGTGCAGATCCTTGACCAGGAAGCTGGCCACGATCATCCGGACGCGGTTGTGCATCCAGCCCTCGGACCGGAGCTGGCGCATGCCCGCGTCGACGATCGGATAGCCCGTGCGCCCATCGCACCACGCCGTGAAGCGACTGCCCGCTTCGTCGTACTCCATTGCTGCGAACTCGGGCTTGAGGTACTCGCGCGCAGACTGTGGCCGGTGCCAGAGGACATCGGCGTAGAACTCACGCCAGGCCAGCTCTGTGCCGTAGGTCGAGGCACCGGCGCCGGGATGGCGCGCCAGGTCGGCCAGCATGGTCCGCGGATGGATCTCGCCCCACTTGAGGTGCACCGACATCCGGGAGGTGCCGTGAAGATCCGGGCGGTCTCGCGCGGTGGCGTAGTGGTCGAGACCCCGCTCGAGGAAGTCGTGCCAGCGACTGTGCGCCGCACCCTCGCCAGCCGCCGGAAGTCGAAGGCCCGCCGGGACGGGCGCCTCGTCCAGTGCGTGGCTGTCCAGCGGCCGCACCCACGTGATCGCGTGTGGCGCCAGGGAGGGCGGGAGCCAGCCACGGTCTCGCCAGGCACGTGAGAACGGCGTGAACACCTGGTAGCTGGCACCGGCCTTGTTGAGGACCTGACCGGGCGGGACGGCATACGGCGACCCGGTCCGCACCAGGGAGATGCCGTGGCGCGCGAGCCGGGCCTCGACGTCGAGGTCACGCCGCCTACCTCGCGGGCCGAAGTCCTCGCAGATGTGCACCGTGCTCGCGTGGGCCGCGCGGGCAACTTCGACGACTTCGTGGGCCGGGTCGCCGCGTCGAAGCTGGAGCCCTCCGACCCGGCTCCCCAGATCGGCCAGGCTGGCCGCCAGGTAGGCGCTTCGGGAGGGGCCGGCAGGACGGGTCAGCGAAGGGTCGAGAACAAAGAGTGGGACGACCCGGGCGTCGCCTGCGTCCGAGACCGCGGCCAGCAGCGCGGGGTTGTCGGCGAGCCGCAGATCGCGCCTGAACCACATGACGCTGGTCATCTCAGCGTCGACATCTCAGGCCCGGGGCCAGGTGATGTCTCGGGTGAGGTCTCCGTGATGTCACGTCCGGTCCCGTCATCTCACTGGTCATGCGCAAACGAGCCGGCGAGCTGTTGCGCCGAGGTGACGGGGTCGCCCGTGATCAGCCGGGCGCCGGTGGCGTCGGCAAGCTCCTTGGTCGCGCCCTCCCCGCCGAGGGCAAGGGTCGCGATGCCGGCCAGTCGGACGAGCTCCGGCACGATCTGCCCGAACCTCTCGGACATGGTCGCGGACAGGACGACGAGCGCCGGCCGGGTCTCGGTGGCTACCTGGAGCAGGTCATCCATAGGCGTGTTGGCTCCGAGAAAGCCCACCCGCCAGCCGTTCCTGCTGAGGACGATGCCGAAGGCGAGCAGGGCTATCTCATGCAGCTCACCGGGTGGGCAGGCAAGGATCGCATGAGGCCCCCGCCCGCTTCCCCATCCTCGGGCCAGGCCGGCCAGTCGGCCCCGGATCACATGGCTGGCGAAGTGCTCCTGGGCGACACTGACCTCTCCTTGCTCCCAGCCCTGGCCGAGCTCCTGCAGATAGGGCATCAGCACGTCCCGGAGCACGCTCTCCACCGTGAAGTCTGTGAGCAGTCGGTCCAGCACGGCCTGGGCAGCCGGCTCGTCCATCTCGTCCAGGGCCAGCCTGAGTGCCTCGGCCGAGTCGGCCAGGTCTGCCCGAGAAGGTGAGCCCACTGCGTCTTCGCCGATCCGGCCTGGCCGCTCATCGGCGATGGCCGCCCGAGCTGCCTGAGCAGCTGCCAGCCCGTCGGCGAGATAGGCCTGCATCAGGGCTACCCGGGCCTGGTCGTCCTCGGAGTACAGCCGGTAGCCGCCGTCAGACCGAGCGGGCTTCAACAGCCCGTAGCGGCTCTCCCAGGCTCGCAGAACGTACTCACTCACCCCGACCCGGCGGCTCAGCTCACCGATCCGCAGCACGGCCGACTTCTTCTCTTGCTCCATACACACACTCTACCAACCTTCTACCAACACTTGACAAGCATCGACCGATCTGGATACCGTCATGCCTAGACAAACCTTAGACACCAATCCATCCGGACCGGTGCGACGAATGACCTCCCAGACGATGCAAGGAGACCAGATGAACGTCATGAGCCAGGCGGCCCGCCAGCCTGCATCTGAGCGACCGTCGGTGGCCGTGATCGGCTCCGGCGTCTCCGGGCTCACAGCCGCCTACCTGCTGCGGCGCACCCATCGGGTCACGTTGTTCGAGTCGGATGACCGCCTGGGCGGTCATGCCCACACCCACACACTCACCGCCTCCGACAACAGCAGCCTTGCCGTGGACAGCGGGTTCATCGTCCACAACGACCGGACGTACCCCTGGCTGCGCAAGCTCTTCGCCGAGCTCGAGGTGGACGTGCGCCCAACCGAGATGAGCATGAGCGTCCGGTGCGAAGGCTGCGGGCTGGAGTACGCCGGTGGGCGCGGCGTACGCGGCATACTTGCCCAGCCGCATCGCCTCCTCGACCCACAGTTCTGGCGAATGTTGCTGCAGGTGAAGCGCTTCCACCGCAGCGCGAAGGCATTCCTACAGGCCACGGACGACAGTGATGTCACGACCTATGGAGAGTTCCTGGAAGGTGAGGGGTTCTCCGCGCACTTCGTGGCGCACTACGCCGTGCCGGTGGTGTCCTGCGTGTGGTCGTCGGGACGCGAGAGCGCGCTGCTCTACCCGGCCAGGTACCTGTTCCGGTTCCTGGACCACCACGGGATGCTGAGCGTCACGGGGTCACCGCAGTGGTACACCGTCGCAGGCGGCTCGCGGACGTATGTCGAGCGTCTTGCCGCGTTGTTGCCAGATGTCCGCACCTCGGCTGCCGTTACCGATGTCACCCGGGGGCCTGCGGGTGTCGAGATCCGTGACGCCAGCGGAAAAGCAACGCGTTTCGACAAGGTTGTCATCGCCACCCACGCGGACCAGGCACTGGGTCTGCTGACCGATCCCAGTGACAAGGAGGTGACGACCCTCAAGGCCTTCGGCTACTCCCGCAACGAGACAATCCTGCACACTGACGCCTCGCTCCTCCCCGAAGCCACCGAGGCACGAGCGAGCTGGAACTACCGGATGTCCTCGTGCTCCTCTCCGGACGAGCCGACGGTAGTGACCTACTGGATGAATCGCCTTCAGGGACACAGCACCCCACAGGAGTACCTGGTCACGCTCAACGCACGCGAGCGGATAGATCCCAGCAGCGTGCTCGCAGTGATGGACTACGAGCACCCGATCTTCACGCCGGAGTCGGTGGCCGCACAGTCGCACCTGGCAAGCCTGGCCACCGACCAGACGGTCTATGCCGGCGCCTATCACGGCTGGGGTTTCCATGAGGATGGCTGCCGCTCCGGCGTCGAGGCAGCCCGGCACTTCGGGGTCCGCTGGTGACTACCGCTCCGCTCAGCGCCAGCCGAGCCTTGCAGACCCACACCCTGCCGAGGCTTCCTGCCCTCGTGGCAGGACACGTCACGCACGGCCGCAACGAAGCCGTCAGCCACAGGTTTCGTCACGGCGTGTACCAATGGCTGATCGACGTGGACGCCATCCCCGAGCAGCCCTGGTACCTGAGGCCGTTCGCCAGCTTCAGCCCGGCCGACCACCTCGGGGACCCAGCTCGCTCCATCAGGGAGAACGTCGAGAGCTACCTGGTTCGCAACGGGATAGAGCTGGGTGCGTCAAGCAGGATCGTCCTGCTGGCCAACGCCCGCGTCCTGGGCCACGTGTTTGACCCGTTGTCGGTCTTCTGGTGCTTCGACGCGAACATGGCGCTGGTCTGCGTCGTCGCCGAGGTCCACAACACGTACGGCGAGCGACACGTCTACCTTCTTCGCCCCGACCCGTCGGGCGTGGCGACTACGGACAAGGCGTTCCACGTCTCGCCCTTCTTCGACGTCAGCGGCCGCTATGAGATGCGCTTTGCCCTCTCGCCGCGGGCTGTGGCCACGACCGTCGTCCTGCACAGGGACGGCAAGGCTGCTTTCACCGCAACGTTCCGCGGCCGGCCCAGGCCCGCAACTCCAACGTCAGTGGTCGGACAGCTCCTGCGCAAACCACTGATGCCGCAACAGGTCTCAGCACTGATCCGGGTGCACGGCATCTGGCTCTGGCTCCGCCGCCTGCCGATCCTGCATCGTCCGCTCCATCAACCACAGGAAGGGGTCTGAGATGACCGTCTCCGCTGCCGTCAGGTGGCCCTCCATCGCCCGTACGCCGAGAGCTCCACTGGCCTCCGGCATCGCCCGACTCATCTTCGAACGCGCCGTGCAGCTGCTTCCCGTGCGAGCCATGTACCCCGATGGCAAGTGCATCGGCGGCGGCGGCTCCGACGGCTCCCCCGTTTTCGAGGTCGTCCGACCTGGCGCCCTTTTCGCCCGGCTCGGCCGCGACACCAAGGTCGGGTTCGGTGAGTCCTACATGGCGGGCGACTGGAGGGCCGGCCATGGCACAGATCTGGCCGACCTGCTCACCCCGTTTGCAGCCAGCCTCACCAACCTGGTCCCCGCACCCCTGCAACGGCTGCGGACGATCGTCGACAAGCGGGTACCGGCCAGCCAGGAGAACAGTCTCGAGGGGTCACGCGAGAACATCCGCGCTCACTACGACCTCAGCAACGACCTGTTCGAGGCCTTCCTGGACCCCACCATGAGCTACTCGGCAGCATGGTTCGACGACAACGAACCCGCCGCAACCGCAACGAATCTCGAAGCGGCGCAGCTCCGCAAGATCGACGGTGTCCTGGACTATGCGGGCGTCAGCCACGGCACCCGCCTGCTGGAGATCGGGACCGGCTGGGGAGCACTCGCCATACGTGCTGCGCAACGCGGCGCGCACGTCACGTCGGTGACGATCTCGGCCGAACAGCTGGCCTTCGCGTCGGAGCGGGTCTCCGAGTCCGGTCTTTCCGAGCGGGTGGAGCTTCGGCTTCAGGACTACCGCGAGGTCGAAGGCCAGTTCGACGCCATCGTCAGCGTGGAGATGGTTGAGGCGGTTGGGGAAGAGTACTGGCCGGCGTACTTTGCCACGATCGACCGGCTGCTGGCTCCGGGCGGCAAGGTCAGCATCCAGGCCATCACCATGGCGCATGAGCGGGTTCTGGCAACGAAACGGTCGTTCAGCTGGATCCAGAAGTACATCTTCCCCGGCGGAATCATCCCCTCGCTGCAGTCCATCGACGAGACTCTGGCAGCCCACACCACCCTGCGGGTCACCGAGCGTCGGGAGCTCGGGCAGCACTACGCGCGCACACTTCAC
This sequence comes from Dermatophilaceae bacterium, assembly GCA_039933475.1. Taxonomy (GTDB): domain Bacteria; phylum Actinomycetota; class Actinomycetes; order Actinomycetales; family Dermatophilaceae; genus UBA4719. The sequence goes on along the minus strand of JBDTOA010000045.1, from coordinate 1,568 downwards.
CTGTGGCGGCAGCGCTTCGACGAGCAGTGGCCGCGTATCCACCAGCTCGGCTTCGACGAGACGTTCCGCCGGATGTGGGAGTTCTACCTCGCCTACTGCGAGGCCGGCTTCCGCTCGGGCTACCTCGGCGTCAGCCAGCTGCAGATGACGAGGGGGCCGGCATGGATCTGAACGGCAAGGTCGCGTGGGTGATCGGCGGTTCCAGCGGTATCGGCGCCGCGGTCGCGCGAGAGCTCCAGTCCCGAGGGTCCAACGTCGCCATCTCTGCGCGCCGCGAGGACGAGCTCGCTGAGGTCTCCGCGGGCAGCATGCTGGCGCTGACCGCCGACGTCACCGACGCCTCCTCCTTGCAGGCTGCCGCGTCCCGCATCCGCGACCAGCTCGGGCCGATCGACCTCGTCGTCCTGTCGGCCGGCTACTGGCAGCAGATGTCCGTTCACGACTGGGACACCGAGACCTTCGACCGGCACGTCCAGGTCAACCTCATCGGCATGAGCAATGCGATCGCTGCCGTGCTTCCCGAGATGCTCGATCGACGCTCGGGCGTTATTGCCGGCATCTCCTCGGTCGCCGGGTACCGTGGGCTCGCGGGGGCCGAGGCGTACGGTGCGACCAAGGCCGGGCAGATCAACCTGCTCGAGTCGCTTCGGATCCACCTTGCCGGAAGTGGGGTGCGGGTCACGACCATCTGCCCTGGCTTCGTCCGCACCGACCTGACTGCGGGCAACACCTTCCCCATGCCCTTCATGATCGAGGCAGACGCCGCCGGCCGCGCGATCTGCGACGGTCTCGAGCGCAATCGCACCGAGGTCGTGTTCCCCCTGCGAATGGCGGTACTGATGAAGGCCGCCCGCCTCGTCCCTGCCGCCATCTGGTCCGCACTATGGAGCCGATCCCCCGCGCGGGAAGGCTCGAGAACATGAAGGGCTTGAAGATCACGTCCTCGCCCCGCCTGGTGCGAACCTCAGCCGCTGTCGTGGCTACAGCTGCCGTCGGAGGGCTGGCCACGGACGTCACGTCGCGCTGGTACAACGACCTGGACAAGCCAGCCTGGCAGCCACCAGGGGCCGTGTTCGGCCCCGCGTGGACCACGCTCTACGCTCTCCTGGCCCTGGCCTCCGCACGCACGCTTGACCACCTCGAGCCATCGGAACGCCCCGCGTTCGCCACCGCCTTCGGAGCCAACCTGGTGCTCAACGCTGGATGGAACTGGTTGTTCTTCAAGGCTCGTCGCCCGCGTTGGGCCCTGGCCGAGATCCTCCTGCTCGAAGCCTCAACCCTCGACCTGACCCGCCGCGCGGCCAAGGCGGACCGCCCTGCGGCCGCCATGCTGGTGCCGTACGCCGGATGGGTCGCCTTCGCCACCGCACTGAACGCCGCCATCGCCCGGCGTAACCCGAAAGGACTGGCATGAGAGTGCGCAGGATCGTCACCGCCGAGAAGCCCTTGGACGAGGTCTTCGCCTATCTGTCGGACTTCACGACGACCACCGAGTGGGACCCGGGCACGGTTCGGACCGTCCTGATGAGCGGCGATGGGGGCTTCGGGACCGAGTACCTGAACACCTC
>JBDTOA010000044.1:0-11837 GCA_039933475.1 Dermatophilaceae bacterium | reverse complement strand
GAGTCGGTCAGCCGACGCTTGGCCCCTGTATGGGCGTCTGTATGGGCGTCTGTATTGGCGTCCTTATTGTCCCTGTTGCCGTCCGCGCCAGCACCCTTGGCGACAAGCCGGTCGATAACAACCTCGATGGTGTGCTTCTTCTGCTTCTCCAGGACGGGGGGCGCGCTGAGCGAGACGACGTCACCATCGACGCGGGCGCGGGAGAACCCCTTGGTCTGGAGCTCGCTGAACAGCTCGAGGTACTCGCCCTTGCGCGCCTGGACGACGGGTGCCAGCACCTGGAAACGAACTCCGTCAGGCAGCTCGAGCAGCCGGTCGACGATCTGCTGGGGGCTCTGACGGGTGACGGCCTCGCCACAGATCGGGCAGTGCGGGCGTCCCGCTCGGGCGAACAGCAGCCGAAGGTAGTCGTAGACCTCGGTGATGGTGCCGACCGTGGAGCGGGGGTTGCGGTTCGTGGCCTTCTGGTCGATCGAGACCGCTGGCGACAGACCCTCGATGAAGTCGACGTCGGGCTTGTCCATCTGCCCGAGGAACTGCCGGGCATAGGCGCTGAGCGACTCGACATAGCGGCGCTGGCCCTCGGCGAAGATGGTATCGAAGGCCAGGGATGACTTGCCGGACCCGGAAAGACCGGTGAACACGATGAGGCTGTCACGTGGCAGGTCGACGGAGATGTCGCGAAGATTGTGCTCACGCGCTCCCCGTACGACGAGGCGGTCATGGTGGTATCGGGCTGGGGTGGCGGTCACGTCGGGCACATCCGCCATCGTATGTGGCACGACCGACAGACCCTCCCGGCACATCTCTGGGGCAGTTCGGCTGAGACTCGTGCTGAGACTCGTGCTGAGGCTCTTGCCCCGATCTGGCCGGACTATTGCCCGGACGACTGGTCGGACAAGGCAGCGTCAGGGCTGCCCACGGCATACCGTGCTGTCATGCCTTCTTCGCAACCCATAGAGGACTACGCGGTGCTGGGCGACACGGGCACCGCAGCCCTGGTCGGGCGCAACGGGTCGATCGACTGGCTGTGCCTGCCGCGGTTCGACTCCCCCGCCTGCTTCGCAGCACTGGTCGGCTCACGGGACAATGGTCGCTGGCTTCTCGGGCCGGCAGGACCAGCGAGGACCACCCGCAGGTACGTGGGTGACAGCTTCGTCCTGGAGACCACCCACGAGACGTCCACTGGCGTCGTCCGTATCACCGACTTCATGCCCATCGGCGATGGCCGGGCCGATCTCGTGCGCAGGATCGAAGGGGTCAGCGGGACGGTGCGCATCCGCCATGAGTGGGTGGTCCGGTTCGGCTACGGCAAGGTCCGTCCCTGGGTCAGCCGTCGGGCGGACGCCCCGCAGATCGGCTCCGGGGAGATGATCTCGGCCATCGCGGGGCCGGACATGCTGGTGCTTCGCGGCTCACGTCTCCCCCATGCCGTCGATGGGCGGCACGAGGACGAGTTCGACGTGGTGGCGGGCGAGCGCCTGACCTTCTCGACCACCTGGTTCAAGTCGCATCACGCTGTCCCACCGCCTATGGACGTGGACGACGAGGCCGAACAGACAGTGGCGCGATGGGAAGCCTGGGCTCGCTCGTGCGACCACAGCGGGCCCTATCGCGACGCTGTCGTGCGCTCGTTGCTCGTCCTGCGGGTGCTGACCCACGGTGAGACGGGAGGCATCGTGGCCGCCCCCACGACATCCCTTCCCGAACAGTTCGGCGGACCGCGCAACTGGGACTACCGCTTCTGCTGGCTACGCGACGCGTCGCTGACCCTCGAGGCGCTGCTTCGATCCGGCTACCACGAGGAGACCGTCCTCTGGCGCAACTGGCTCCTGCGAGCCGTTGCCGGCGACCCCAAGGACATGCAGATCATGTATGCCGTCGACGGCGGGCGCGAGCTGCCTGAGAGGGAGCTCGGTCACCTGCACGGCTACGCGGGCTCACGCCCCGTCCGGATCGGCAACGCCGCCGTCGACCAACGACAGTCGGACGTCATGGGAGAGATCATGGCTGCCCTCGACCTGGCCAGGGAGCAAGGCCTGGAGGACACCCCCGAGTCGTGGTCGCTCCAACGCGCGCTCGTCACCAACCTGGAACACCACTGGGACGAGCCGGACAACGGTCTGTGGGAGATCCGGGGGCCGCTGCGCCACTTCACCCACTCGCGCGTGATGGTCTGGGTGGCGTTGGACCGGGCCATCAACGCCGTCGAGCGGCATGGCCACAAAGGTCCGGTCGAGAGGTGGCGCGCGCTTCGGTCCACGGTGCGCGCGGAGGTGATGGACCGCGGATACAACGTCGAGAGAGGCTGTTTCACCCAGCACTACGACACCACCGAGGTGGACGCCTCGCTGCTGGTTCTACCCACCGTGGGGTTCATCGCCGGTGACGACCCACGATTCCTCGGCACGGTCCGGGCCGTCGAGGAGGACCTGCTCCGCAACGGCCTCGTGATGCGCTACCGCACGCAGGCCGGCGTGGACGGCCTGCCCGGGGACGAGCATCCGTTCCTGGCCTGTTCCTTCTGGCTGGTGAGTGCCTACGCTGGTGCCGGCCGCCACGAGGAGGCACATGCCTTGATGCGCCGCCTCGCGGGACTGGCCAACGACGTGGGGCTCCTTTCCGAGGAGTACGACCCGGTGAACGCGCGAATGGTCGGCAACTTCCCGCAGGCCTTCTCGCACCTGGCACTGATCGGCGCAGCCCTCGCACTTCGCGAGGCCGACGGTGAACATTCAGCACATTCTGAAGACTCTGGCTCCTGAAAGGACCTGCATCGATGACCAGCTCCTCACACCTGTCCGACAACCTCGCGTTGCTGGAACATGAGACCAGCTTGCTGCTCAGCACAGCTGCCGCTCTGGACGACGAGACGATCAGGGTCGCGAGCCTCTGCGAGGGCTGGACCCGCGCCCACGTGCTGTCCCATCTCGCGCGGAATGCGGACGCCTTGGGCAACCTTGTCGGCTGGGCGGTCACCGGCACACCTCGGGCCATGTACGACTCACCCGACTCGAGGGACGCGGACATTGCAGCAGGCGCGACCCGCAGCGCGCAGGAGATCTTGGTCGACGTGTTGGACTCGGCCCGACGATTTGCCGTGGCGGCGCCGGGCCTGGCGGGTCCGGCTGAGCAGGCCGAGGTCGAGATGCGCGGTGGGCGCGTGGTTCGCGGTCAACAGCTGCCAACCCTGCGGCTCCTCGAAGTCGTGTTCCACCACGTCGACCTCCAGGCTGGCTACACGTTCGCGGATGCCGACCCCGGGTTCGTCAAACGGGCGATCGCCGTTGCTGTGCAGCGGTTGACGGCCCGCGATCAACAGCCCTCGATCACGATGCGTGGCGACGAGGGTGAGACCTGGTCGCTCGGGGGCGGCGCGCAGAAGGTGACCGGGAGCAACGCCTCGCTGCTTTTCTGGCTGGCCAGAGGGCAAGGACAGGGTGTCTCCAGCGAGTCAGCCCTGCCTGAGCTCCCCTCGTGGGGATGAGCGTCAACTCGGCACAGGGCCGTGAGCCCCTCTAGGTAGCCACTCAGGAAGAGATCTCGGTCGGCGAAACCCCACCAGGGTCGAACGGCGATGCTTCCACCATTGCAGCCACGTCCGTGTCCCGGAGGCCGACAACCCCGACCCTGCGGGCGAAGGCTGTGGCCGCCAGGGCGGAGTGGACGCCGAGCTTGTGCAAGATGCTCTGGATGTGCGTTCGGACCGTGTTGGGTGAAACGTGCAGGAGGGTGCCGATCTGGTTACGGGAGAGCCCTTCCGTCAGACAGCGCAGAACATCGAGCTCGCGTGCAGTGAGGATCGAGAGCGCGTCGGCCTCTGGTGCTGCCGACCTGATTCGCTCCGACAGCGAGACCATCACTCTCGTCAGAAGAGCAGCCGGAAGGTGTGTCTCGCCACGTGCCGCGCTACGCAGGTCGGTGAGCAATGCGTCCACGGGGCTCTGCTTCGTCACCCAGCCCCGCACCCCCATCTGCACGGCCTCAGCGACCTGGAAGTCGTCGGCCGCCGCGGTGACAACGACGATCCCGAGGGCCGGCCACTGCTCGCGCAGCTCTCGCCCCAGCGTCAGCCCGTCCTCACCAGCGAGGTCAAGGTCGAGCGTTACCACGTCAATTTCGCTGCGCGAGAAGAGCTCTATGGCCTCTGCGGACGTAGCAGCCGTTCCGACCACCTTGAGGTCAGGCTCATCCGCAAGCCTGCTCGCCAGAGCTTCGGCGAACACGCGGTGGTCATCTATCACCGCAACGCGAATGGGCTTTACCTGCATAGCAACAAGCGTCGGCTCTCCGGTCTGCCGACGGAGCCTTCAGGGGAAGGAGCGACATCTACGTAAATCGCACGAGAGCCAGGCGGGTCACGATCACGTCCTGAGGCCGCCCACTTGCGGTCCCGTCAGCGCATGTGCACTGGCCACGTCTCCTCTGATGCATGCGCCGTCATCAGGGCCGCGGCCTGCAGGCGCGAGTGCACTCCAAGCTTGGTGAGCAGATTCTGAACGTGGGTCCGCGCCGTGCTGCGTTGCACTCGAAGCTGATCAGCCATCTGGTCGGTGCTCAGCCCGTCCATGATGCAGCGCATCACTTCCCACTCGCGTTCGGTGAGGAACCTCAGCATCCACAGCGGGTCATCGCCCTGAGGGTGAGGTCGGAGCACGTCCTGCAGCAGGAGAAGGTCAACCGCGAGGTGTCCGCGATGCGCCATCTCCAACGCCTCGACGATGACAGCGACGGGCTTCTCCTTGCCAACGAAACCCTGAGCCCCCTCGGCTATGGCGTCGGCCACAAGGCTCCTGCTGATCGAGCCCGAGAGCATGACCACCTTGGTCTCGGGACTGACCTCGTGGATCCGGCCTATGGCGTTGAGCCCGTTCGCATGGGGAAAGTTGACATCCAGCAGGCACGCATCTGGCTGCTGCTCGCGGGCCGCCTTGACGGCCTCATCGGGGTCCAGCGCCGTTGCCACGACGGTGTGCCCAGCGTTCTTCAGGGCCATGGCGAGTGCTTCCAGCAGCAGAGTGTGGTCGTCGCAGATCAGGAGCCTCAAGACGCCACCGCCGTGCACGTCTGGGTGGGAACGTTGATCTGCGCAACCATGCCGCAGCCAGCTCCGGGCAGGAGGTGAAACTCGCCACCAAAGGCGCAGACCAGAGCACGAGTTATGGTCAGCCCGAGAGAGTTCTGAATGGGTACGTTCCCAAGTCCCGGGCCGTTGTCGATGATCCGGATGATGCTCTCGTGAGCATCGGCCGACACCTCAACCTTGACCGACCCGCCGGGTCCGGCCGCTCGCACGGCGTTGTCCAGCGTGCAGCAGATTGCTCGGCTCAGCGCCAATGGAGCGGCGGTCGCCATGACGCGGCCCTGGCTGCTGAACTCGATCTGGCAGCTGGCGGTGGGGCGGGCAAGCAGAACGCAGCGCGACGCGAGGTCTACGACGTCGAAGCTCTCAGGCTCGTCATCAGCAGCGCCGCCGATGACGCACTCCACGAGCTCGGACAGCCACTGGGCCTGGTCGAGGATTCCTTCGAGCCTGCGATGAACGTCACCGCTCTCCGAACCTGCCAGCAGTAGTATCGCCGCCAGGGGCTGGCGCAGGTCGTGGCACAGCGCACGCACCGTGTCGACGCTCTTTGGCGCCTCCCTCGGTTGCGCCATCGTTGCGCCCTCTTGCGAAAGTACCGCTGTCATGACCTTTGCTCCCCTGTCCGGCAGCCGCGCGAGACACGCCTCAGGAAGTGGCTCTTCTCAGATGAGACCGAAAAACAACTCTTGACCCGATTGATACCCGCTCTTGAACATGGCAAGCGTAGAACCCACAGGTAGGGCCGAACAATGGTCAATCTTGACTATTGTCACTATTGACGGGATGTGGCTCATGGACTATCTGGGTCAGGTAACCCCTGGCGGCCCCAGCGACCGACGCGACCTTGCGCTGCTGACGATCAGGAAAGCGAGCGTCGGGGCTATGGCCAACAACGTCTATCTCCTGACCTGTCGCCATACCAACCAGCAGCTGCTCATCGATGCCGCAGATGACCCCGAACGGATCCAGAGCCTGCTCGAAGAAGGCACCGGCCGCCTGGACGTCATCGTTACCACGCACGGTCACTGGGACCACCACCGCGCCCTCGTCCAGCTGGCCACCTCGAGCAATGCTGTGACCGCGGCCGGCGAGGCCGACGCGGAGGACTTGCCATTGATACCTGATCGGCTTCTGAGGCACAACGACACCATCAGCTTTGGCGAGATCACACTCTCGGTCATCCACCTCCGGGGACACACACCAGGATCGGTGGCACTGGCCTACAAGGAGCCAGAGGGGCGAGTCCACATCTGGACCGGCGACTCGCTCTTTCCGGGGGGCGTCGGAAATGTCCAGAAGGACCCCGACCGCTTCGCCTCCTTGTTGGGCGATGTCCAGACCAGGATCTTCGATGTCTATGACGATGGCACCTGGATCTACCCGGGCCATGGCGCGGACACCACCCTCGGCGCCGAACGACCGCACCTCAAGGAGTGGCGGCAGCGCGGTTGGTAGCTGTTGGTAGATGTTGGTAGCGGTTGGTGGCCTTCGACCCTTTTGGCCGCGTTGCCTACCCTATTGCCCACCCTATTGCCTGTTGATGATAATTGCCGCTCTCCTAGCGCATTGACCTTATTGCCGACCCTATTATCTATTGAGTCTCATTGCCCACAGTCAAAAGCCGGGCGCGGGTAAGCGATGCCTTTAGTTCGAAGGTGTACTTATGGCAAAGCACCTTCATTAGTGAAAGTGTTGGGCGAGACTGGTCCGATCAAGTTCTCATGGCAGCCCCTGTGCGGTGCTGCCCGAAGTAGGGGAGCTCATGCCCGAGCTTGATCGACTGGATGACCCGCGGCTACAGGCGCCGGATGCCGTCGTGGCCGACCTGCAGCTGTGGCTGAGGGGTGTTGTCCTGCCATGGAGCGAGCTCGGCGGAGCTATCGGCGATCGCCGGGTCGCCGGCTCTCCGGAGGAGCTCGCTGGCGCAGTGCGGCTGCGGGTCCCAGCTGACGTGGCACTTCGCGTCCAGGCCTGCGGGGGGTTGGTCATCACTGACCGGGAGAGCTACCCCGTGGGCCGTATCAGCGACGCGAAGGTCGTGCACGATCAGCGCAGCGAACAGGGAGCCTGGGTGCAAGGACGCCCAGAGACCTGTGGCACGCCTGCACCACTTCTGGGGAGCCTGGGGACCCTGGGGAACACGGCCTCGACGGGTGTCTCCCATCGCGGCGCCGTGGTGGTCGTCTGTCAACGTCCCTTGTTGAGAGCTGAGGTCAACGCGTTGCGTTCGGCGGCCGCCGGCGGCGGCAGGACCGTCCTTGTCGTTCCTGAGTACGGCGCGACCCCGGACAACCTCCCACATGGGGTTCTGCGGCGTTGTCTGCAGGCGGACCTGCCGGATCTCCAGCGTGTGTCGCTACCGATCGCCTGGCGCGAGCCTGACAGTGACCATGCCCTGGCGGGAGCCATCGGCAGCAGCATGGGCGCCTCACGTGTTCAGGTACTTCGCTCTGACGAACCAGGCTGGCACCAGCTGATTTCCGATCTCAATCACCGGGGCGACTCGCCAGCGCGAAATCTGGTATCCAGCGAGACCTGGGGTGCGTTGACGCGTTGGCGCCCTCCGCGCACGCGAAGAGGACTGGTCGTCTTCTTCACGGGTCTGTCCGGCTCAGGCAAGTCGACCCTGGCCCGAGCTCTGGTTGACAGCCTCAGCGAGATCAGCGACCGAAACGTCAGTCTGCTCGACGGCGACGAGGTACGACGACTGCTTTCGTCCGGGCTCGGGTTCGACCGTGCCTCCCGCGACCTCAACGTTCAGCGGATCGGCTTTGTCGCCAGCGAGATCGCCCGGAGTGGCGGCATCGCCGTCTGCGCTCCCATCGCGCCGTACGCGAGCGGCCGTGCGGCAGTTCGGACGCGGGTCGCACCAGTGGGTGACTTCGTCCTTGTGCACGTCGCAACCCCGCTCCAAGAGTGTGAGCGCCGGGACGTCAAAGGCCTCTACTCCCAGGCCCGGGCTGGTGTCATAGCTGAGTTCACCGGGGTCTCCGATCCCTATGAGGAGCCGAACGATGCGGACCTGGCCCTCGACACGACCGGGAAAGCACCCGAGGAAACCGTGACGGCGATCCTCGAGTACCTCCGTCAGGGCGGCTGGCTCGGAGCCCTCGCGGTCGAGGAGCAGGAGACGCAGCTATGGACTGGGTGATGGTCCTTGCCGCCAGTGGTGTGGGCGTTGTCGTCGGGCTGACCGGCATGGGCGGTGGCGCACTGATGACGCCCATGCTGGTGCTGCTTTTCGGGGTGCCACCCCTGGCTGCGGTCTCCAGCGACCTGGTGGCGGCAGCGGTGATGAAGCCCGTCGGATCCTTCGTCCATCTGCGTCGCGGCACCGTCAACCTCCGGCTGGTCGCGTGGCTGTGCGCCGGGTCGATTCCGGCGGCGTTCTGTGGGGTGCTCATCGTCAAGGCGTTTGGCAAGGGCCAGCGCGTCCAGGAGACGATCCAGATTGCGCTCGGCATAGCCCTGCTCGTTGCAGCCGTGGGCCTGATCATCCGGGCATATACCCGCCTGGTCGAGCGCGCCCGACGCCGAGACGGCAGCGCTGACCGGCTGCCCCAGGAGAGACCAAGGGTCACAGTCCGTCCTGTTCCCACGCTGATCGTTGGCGCCATCGGTGGCGCCGTGGTCGGAATGACCTCGGTGGGCTCCGGCTCGCTCATCATCATCAGCCTGATGGCGCTGTACCCGGGGCTGAAGGCCAGTCAGCTCGTCGGCACGGACCTGGCTCAGGCGGTGCCGCTGGTGGCCTCCGCGGCCATTGGGCACCTCCTCTTCGGCGACTTCTCCATGGCGCTCACCCTGCCGATCATCGTCGGTAGCATCCCGGGCGTCTTCATCGGCGCCCAGCTGTCCTCCCGGCTACCGGGCGGGATGGTTCGTCGAGCCCTGGCGTTCGTCCTGTTGGCATCGTCACTGAAGCTGCTTGGCGTCAGCACGCCGGTCACTGGGCTGTGTCTGCTCCTGGCCCTTCTCGTGGCTCCACCGCTCTGGATGCTCGTCCGCCGCCGCCATGGCCTGCCTGCGCTGGCCAACCGAACGATAAGAGCTTCAGCGCGGCCGGCGACGCAGGAGGACTGAGCACTCGACCTCTCTGACCTTATGAAGTCTTCACCAGCCGTGCAGCAGCGACGTCGCTACTGCACGGAGATGCACCTCATCCGGTGATCGACCAGCTCAGTCCCTCGCCTGACCTGCCCCTGAGGTCTCCGATGTCATAACCGAAGCGGGCAACTTCATCCCCGAACCTGTCCTCGATCTCTGTGCGTCGACGGCGGCCCAACCACCCGCCGGAACCCAGCTGTCTCCAGTGCTCCTCGTACTGGACGCTGTGGACTGCCTTGAGTGTTCCGCCGGGAATCGAGGTATCGAGCCCGAGCAGCTCCTGGACAGCCGCCAGCTCGCGGACCGGGTCGGCGACGAGGTCCTCGTATCTCATGACGTGAAGACGCCGGATGGCCACCGAGTCGGCCAGCATCAGCTCATGGGCCATCACCCAGTGCTCGATCATCTGGGCGAGGCTGGTGTGGTTCTGCCAGTTCCTTGAGACCAGCCTTCGCCACTTCAGCGTCGACAGGGCGACCACAACAGGATGGCGGATGATCATTATCTGCGCCGAGTCCGGAAACACTGCCTGGAGAAATCGGCTCATGATGAGGTTGGGCGGCGACTTCTCCAGAACATAAGGCCGACCGAGGTCCCAGTACGGGGACCATGAGTCCCAGAGCCGCTGAGCGTTTTCCGGCGACACCAGAGGTGACTGCTCAGTGAGATGGGCCCTGGGGTCGCGGGCAAACCGTCCCGCTCCCCCGAACTGGCGGGCCCGCGGATACACGTCCTGCAGGTGCTGGCCTTCATCCTCCTTGACGCCCGTCCCGCTCAGCCCACTCACTTGTGGGTGGCCGGCGATTGCCCGGGCCAAGGGTGTGGTCCCGCTGCGATGAAGGCCCCCCACGAAGACGCATCGCCGGGACTCAACCATCTGTGGCTCCCTTGGCCTGCGCCAACCTGGATCGGCGATGAGGAGGAGCGCACGTCCCGACCCCCCCTTCCCAGTGGGATATCGGCGTCACGGCGTGGTGTTGTTTCTAGCTGACTTCCGACCGACGAGGCTGAGGACAAACCCTGCGGCGAAGAGGCCGCCAGCGAGCTGGAGCAGGTTGCCAATCGGCGAGCCCGTGAAAGCCAGGCTGGACGACCGGTCGAGGGCGACGCTCGTTGGCACCCCAACGGGAAGGGTAACCACGGTGGAGTTGCTACGAATCGTGGCTGCATCCACGGTTAGCGCGGTGGCCGAGGCAAAGTTCCTGCCAACACCATGTGTCAGCGAGAAGTTCGTTGCCGTGTAGACACCCGAAGTACAGGTCACCGACCTGCCCGGCTGAATCGACTGCGACGAGCAGGAGATGGAGATGCCAAGGCGCGCGAGCCTGGCGTCGTCGATCGCGACCCGGCTGACGACCGACCCGCCGGAGTTGGTCACCTGGAAGCCAAACACCACCCCATCGCCCGAGTCGACCATGGTGTCGTGGTTGTTGTCGTCGATGCGAGCGACCCACTGACGCAGGTCTATGTGGGGCCGAGGCGGCTTCGGCGGCTTGACAGGGGGCACAACCACCACGAGACCGTTAACCGGCTGCGCGGTGACGCTGGAGTTGCTGCGAACCCCCACGCCAGCCGAAGTCGTTGCAGTGGCGGCAGCGAAGTTCTGCACCTCGCCACGTATCACGTCTGCGGCCGTGACCCGGTAGGCACCTGCAGTGCAGCTCGTGGACGCGCCAGGCTTCAACGCGGTTGCCCCGCAACGGACTTTCAGCCCGGATCGAGACAGGTGTGCGTCCAGGACTGCTACCTGGGACAAGGAGACGGTACCCACGTTGCTGACAACGAAGCTATAGCTGATGTGGTCATTGACGCCGAGGCGCCCGTCCCGATCCACGTCGCCGAGTCCCGAGACCTGCTGCGTGATGGCTAGTCGCCTCACGACCGACAGCTTCACGGAAATACCCCTGGCTTGCGCGGTTACTGGTTGTCCGTCGGCCGTCTGGCCTTGAGCTACTGCAGAGCTCACGATGACTCCGCGGTTCATGTCGGCCAACGTCACCTTTCGGGAACCGATGCAGGTTGTCTGAGCACCCGCCGCCAGCGAGCTTCCCTTGCACAGGACCTTCACGGCGGAATCGGTCACAGTCAGGCGCTCTGTCGTTCCTGATCCTGAGTTCCTGAGCACATACTCGACGTCGAGCATGTCGCCGCTGTCTTTGAGCTTGTTGCCGTTGGTGTCACGCATCCTTGCAACGGCGGCGAGGTTGAGCCCCACGGCGCCGGCAGTGGTCCCTGTCATCCCAGCGGTCCGCAGGGTGTTCGCCGGCACCGGCGCCGCGGTCACCGAAGTAGCCGTCGGACTCGCCGGAAGCACCGGTGGGACGGTCGGGGCCCCAGAAGTGTTGCTGGCACCGCGCGACGTCGTTGAGCTCAACGAGCCTGTTGGCAAAGGAGTAACAGAGTTCGTAGCGGACGGGTTTGACGCAGCGGTCGTGGGGGCGGCCGGGCTGGGTGTGGCGGTGGTTGGGTCCGCAGAGACCGGAGCCGGCACGGTCGGTGTCGGAGTCGCATCGACCAAGGGGACTGACTCGGTAGGGACGGGGACGGCATCGGTCGGGACCGGGACGGCATCGGTCGGGACCGGGACGGCATCGGTCGGGACCGGGACCACATCGATGGGCACCGGGACGGTCTCCGTGGGGAC
>JBDTOA010000043.1:0-12187 GCA_039933475.1 Dermatophilaceae bacterium | reverse complement strand
ACCGGGTCGCACCGGGTCGCACCGGATTCCACCGGGCCGGCTGTTCGGCTGCAGCGGCGCAGATCCGGGTCGCCGCTGGTGGGGGACGTTCTCCACAAGGGGTGGGCCAGAGGGCACGTCGTCCACAGCGCTGTCCTGGACCTCCCGTCAGTGAGGTCTGGAGCGCGAGCATGGTTCATCGGCAACCAATGGATGAGGATGACCATGACGAGCAAGGGGACACGCAAGGGCGAGACCGCAGTCGAGTCGGGGGAGAGTGTCAACGAGGTCATCGTGGGCGGCAGGGTCAGTGGTTCACCGGAGCAGCGTGAGCTTCCGAGCGGGGATACGGTCGTCCAGCTGCGTCTGGTCGTCCCCAGGTCCCATCCCCGTGCGGGGGTTGGCCGAGGCGGCGCCAGCGTGGACACGATCGACGTAGCCTGTTGGACGAAAGCATTGCAGCGCAAGGCGATTCGTATGAAGCCCGGTGATCTCGTCACCGTTCGGGGCGCGTTGCGTCGGCGATTCTGGCGTTCTCCGGGGGGACCGGCCAGCCGCTACGAGGTTGAGGCCACCTCCCTGGACCGGCGCGCCGTTGCAGCGCCCCCGACCTAGCCAGGAGCGCCCACGTTGGACAATGCGTGGGTGAGCAAAGAAGGTTCGGGAGTAGCCGCCTCGCCAGCGACGCGATGAGTGGTCACGGCGACGGGGCGAGAGGTCTCCTGATCGGGGGCTTCGACGGCATCGTGTGTGATCTGGACGGTGTGGTGTATCGCGGGAACGAGGCGGTTCCGCACGCGGTGGAGTCCCTGGTGTCCGCTCTCGCAGCGGGGGTGGGTGTCGTGTACGCGACGAACAACGCCTCGAGGCCGCCGGACGAGGTCTCGGCACATCTGCATGAGCTGGGGCTGACCGTACCGGCCTCACACGTCGTTACCAGCGCGCAGGCCGGCGCCCATCACCTGGCGCGGCGCTGTGCACCGCGGGCTCGAGTTCTGGCGGTCGGTGGGCCAGGGGTGTCACTTGCGCTCCAGCAGGCCGGCTTGACCCCGGTCGCCGTTCAGGACGCGTCAGCCGGTGGTGGGGTGGAGGCGGTACTGCAGGGATACGGAGCCCAGGTCGCCTGGACCGATCTCGCGGAGGTGGCCTACGCGGTTCAGGGTGGCGCGCTGTGGGTTGCCACGAACGTCGACAGCACGCTGCCAACCGAGCGGGGTGTGGCACCCGGAAATGGTGTTCTCGTGTCGGCGGTGCGTGCGGCGGTCAGGGTGGACCCCTTTGTCGTGGGCAAGCCTTCCACCCCCCTCTACGACCTGAGTGTTGGTGTTCTCGGCACCAGCCTCGACCGCACCCTGGCGATCGGCGATCGTCTCGACACGGATATCCAGGGAGCGCGAGCCGCGGGCCTCGCCTCCCTGTTCGTGTTCGGAGGAGTCCATCGGTGGCTGGACGTTGCCGCGGCATCTCCCGCGGCTCGTCCGCACTACGTCGCCACTGACCTACGGGTCTTGCACTCCTTCTACGCGGAGCCCACTCAGGATGCCGATGACCCTTCAGGGTGGCTATGCGGTCAGGCGCAGGCGCGGGTCGCGGCGTCGGGGGACCTGGTGGTCTCGCGCACCGGGACCCTGGAAGAACGGCTAAGAGCGGCCCTTAGCGCACTGTGGCAGGCAGGCGACGTTCGCGGTGCCACATCAGATCCGCTGAGCGGAGATGGGGCGGCGTTGTCGGATGAGCTCGAGCTGGCGCTGGCACACCGGCACTGAGCCTGCTCCAGTATGCCCGGGCCGGTGCTGAAGCGGTGCGTGACCGGCTGCGCCGGGTGGACAAGACGGGCGCCGGGCTGGGCAGTAGCGTGGTGCCCAACAGTCATCACCTGGAGGAACAATGGTCTTCGAATCGGTTCGCGGATATGTCCAGCTCGCCTCGGGGCTCAGTGAGCTGACGCGTGCTCGCGCCACCGAGGCCGCACATGGCCTGCTGTCCCTGCAGGGAGCTGGCATCGAGACCGGCGGCAAGCTGGCGGTCCAGGTGAGCGCGCTTGCCGAGGAGCTCCTGGCGGCAGCAACCGCCAACCGTCACAACCTGACGACCCTGGTTCGCAGCGAGGTCGATGCGGCGGTCAACCGGATAGGGCTGGTGCCGGCCGAGCAGCTTGCTGAGTCACAGGCTGAGCTGGTCAGGCTTCGCGCTGAGCTGGCCGCCCTTCGTTCGGGCTCCGGCGGGTCGACCACGAAGAGGGCTGCTGCGAAGAAGACAGCAAAGAAGACACCAAAGAAGACGGCAGCGAAGAAGGCCACCACCAAGAAGACGGCAACGAAGCCGGCCGTGAAGAAGGCTGCAGCGAAGAAGGCCACTACCAAGAAAGCTGCTGTGAAGAAGACGGCCGCGACCAACACGGCGACCAACACGGCGACCAACACCCCGTCCAGCACGGGCCCCCTGCGACCCTCAGCTACCGGTCCATCAGCGGCAACCTCCAGCCCCAACCCTGCTGGCGCGTGAGTCTCCCCAGATGATGGATGCAGCCAATGAGGCGCAGGTCGAAGCGCGAAGACCAACTGGTGACGAGGCCGTCGACGACGTCCTTGCGCAGCTCGAAGCCGTGACCGACGAGCCCTTGGACACCCAGATCGAGGTGGGTGAGAGGGTCCAGCGAGTTCTACAGAGCCGTCTTGTCGATCTCGGCCGGGAGTGAGCGAGCAGTCCACCCACCGACTCGACGTCGAGCTTGTGGCCAGGGGCCTGGCCCGCTCCCGAGGTCAGGCTCGTGAGCTTGTCGAGGCAGGGGCGGTGCTTCTGGACGGATCCTGCCCCACGAAGATCTCCACCCCCGTGCGCGCAGACCAGGGCCTTGAGCTCAGAGCCGGAGTCCAGGGGTGGGTGAGCCGCGCGGCATACAAGCTGGCTGCTGCTCTGGAGTCGTTCGGAACAGAGGGGCTCAGCGCCAACGACAAACGTTGCTTCGATATCGGCGCCTGCACCGGGGGATTCACCCAGGTGCTGCTGCGGGCGGGAGCCCGAGAGGTCGTCGCGCTCGACGTCGGGCACGGTCAGCTTGCCGACGAGATCGCGAACGACCCTCGCGTTGTCGAGCGCTCAGGGGTCAACATCCGCGATGCCCGGTCGGAAGACCTCGACGGGCCGGCGGCGCTCCTCGTAGCCGATCTCAGCTTCATCTCGCTGCGCCTCGTGCTCCCCGTTCTGCGTGACCTCGTCGAAGACAGCGGTGACCTGGTGCTCCTGGTCAAGCCGCAGTTCGAGGTTGGCCGCGAGCGCCTCGGCAAGGGAGGAATTGTCCGGGCAGCGATCAACCGCGCGATGGCGATCGAGGGGGTCGTGGATGCGGCAAGGGCATCAGGCCTGACCGTCAAGGCGCTGCGCTCCAGTCCCATCCGGGGTGCGACGGGAAACGCGGAGTACCTAGTGTGGTTGACACCACGCCCCGGCCAGGGGTTGACCGCTGAGCAAGTGACCGAGCTGGCCACCACTTTGTCGACGGAGGCACCGAGATGACGCGCCGCATCCTGCTGGTCGCTCATCCACGCAGACCCGAGTCCCAGCACCTCGCCCGTGACGTGGCGGCCCGGCTGCACGCTGCAGGTGTCCAGGTAGCCGTGCTTCCGGACACCGCTGAGGCGATGAGTCTGGGGGTCAGGCCCGACATCGTCACGGCCGACCCGAGCGACCCGACCAAGGGCTGCGAGCTGGTCTGCGTGCTCGGCGGAGACGGCACGATCCTGCGTGGCGCCGAGCTCTCAAGGGGCAGCGACGCACCGCTCCTGGGGGTCAACCTCGGACATGTGGGGTTCCTGGCCGAGGCCGAGCGGGAGGACCTGGGCGG
Organism: Dermatophilaceae bacterium; assembly: GCA_039933475.1. GTDB lineage: Bacteria > Actinomycetota > Actinomycetes > Actinomycetales > Dermatophilaceae > UBA4719. The sequence goes on along the minus strand of JBDTOA010000043.1, from coordinate 8,364 downwards.
AACTGTGGATCGGCTGGTCGCCCGGGACTACGTGGTTGAGGAACGGATGACCCTGGACGTGAGTGCGGCTCACGGCGGCGAGGTGTTCGCCCGCAGCTGGGCGCTGAACGAGGTGGCGGTCGAGAAGGAGTCGCGCGAGCGGATGCTCGAGGTAACCCTCGAGATCGACGGGCGGCCGTTGTCCACCTGGGGCTGCGACGGGGTGGTGATCGCCACGCCGACAGGTTCCACCGCCTACGCCTTCTCCGGCGGCGGTCCGGTGGTATGGCCAGATGTCGAGGCGATGCTGGTGGTGCCCATCTCGGCCCATGCGCTCTTCGCCCGCCCGCTGGTCGTTGGCCCCCACGCGAACCTGGCCATCGAGGTCGTGGCGGACACCTGGGGCTCAGGTGTGATGTGGTGCGACGGCTCTCGCATGGTGGAGCTGCCGCCGGGCGCCCGCGTCGAGGTGTCCAAGAGCGCGACCCCGGTGCGTCTCGCGCGTCTGACGTCCTCGCCCTTCGCCGACCGCCTGGTGGCCAAGTTCGACCTGTCCGTGCACGGGTGGCGTGGAGCCGGGCGACGCAACAACGGCGGTTCCGGCATGTCTGAAAGGCTTGACACCCGCGGTCCGTAGGCTGTCGCCATGCTGCGTGAGATCCGGATCCAGAACCTGGGCGTCATCGATGATGCCGTGCTGGAGCTGTCGACCGGCCTGAACGTGGTCACGGGTGAGACCGGCGCTGGCAAGACCATGGTCGTGTCAGGCCTTGGGCTGCTGCTCGGAGCCCGTGCCGATGCTGGTCTGGTGCGCACCGGCGCGAAGCAGGCCGTCGTCGAAGGAGTGGTGGAGGTCGGGCCGGATCACCCCGCGTCCCTTCGGGCCATCGAGGCCGGCGGAGATGCAGAAGACACGTTGATCCTGGCCAGGACTCTCTCGGCTGAGGGGCGCTCGAGAGCTCATGTCGGCGGTCGGACCGCGCCGGTCAGTGTGCTGGCCGAGATCGGCGAGCTGCTCGTGGCCGTTCATGGTCAGGCCGACCAGTGGCGGCTGCGGCAGCCCGAGCAGCACCGCATCCTCCTGGACCGCTTCGCGGGAGTGTCCGTCGCCGAGCCACTGGGGCGCTACACGACCCTGTATGACCAGTTCCACCAGGTGGGCGCGGAGCTGCGCGATCTGCGCGCCCAGGCCCGCGAACGCGCACGTGAGGTGGACGGGCTCAGGACGGGCCTTGAGGAGATCGAGGCCATCGACCCGCAGTCCGGCGAGGATCTCGACCTGCGCGCCGAGGACGAGCGGCTGGCGCACCGAGATGGGCTGATGGCCAGTGCCGGCCTGGCCCACGCGCTGATCGCCGGCGCACAGGACGGCTCCTACTCCGCGGCGGCTGGTGCTGAGGGCTTGATGGGCGGCGACCTGGCGGGGCAGCTCGGCAGTGCGCGGGCAGCGCTGGCACCCATGACCGCTCATGACCCGGCGCTGGCCGATCTTGACCGCCGGCTCCAGGAGCTCGGCTACCTCACCGCGGACCTTGGCACCGACCTGGCGGCCTACCTCTCGGACGTCGACGTCGACCCGGCGAGGCTGGCCTGGGTCCAGAACCGAAGGGCGGACCTGACCCGTCTGCAACGCAAGTACGGCGACACAGCCGATGACGTGCTGGCGTGGGCGAAGGACTCCGCGGCCAGGCTCACGGAGCTCGAAGGTGTCGACGACCGGGTCGACGGGTTGCAGGCCAGGCTCCAGGTGCTGCGTGACGAGCTGACGGCATCCGCGGCCGAGGTGAGTGCCGCCAGGGAGGTGGCCGCGGCCGACTTCGGCACGCGGGTGACCACCGAGCTCTCCCACCTGGCCATGGGCAAGGCGCTCGTCCAGGTCTGCGTCTCCCGCCGACCCGACCCCGACGGGCTCTCGATCGTGACCGAGCCAGAGCCGGTGCGGTTCAGCCGTCACGGTGTCGATGATGTCGAGATCCTGCTGGCCGCCAACCCGGGGGCGCCAGCACGAAGCGTCGCAAAGGCAGCCTCGGGCGGCGAGCTGTCGCGGGTCATGCTGGCGCTCGAGGTCGTCACCGGCAGCGGGGACGTCCCGACTTTTGTCTTCGACGAGGTCGACGCCGGCGTCGGTGGCAGAGCAGCGCTGGATGTCGGTGCGCGCCTTGCCTCCCTGGCCACCTCCGCACAGGTCATCGTCGTGACCCACCTGGCCCAGGTGGCGGCCTATGCCGACCGGCATCTGGTCGTGCGCAAGACCGATGACGGTCATATCACCGCAAGCGGGGTCGCCGCGGTGACGGGGGAGGAACGGCTGCGCGAGCTGGCCCGGATGATGGCTGGTGTGGAGGACTCCGAGGTAGCCATCGAGCACGCGCGGGAGCTTCTGGCCCAGGCGGCGACGACCTTCGGGACGTGATGGCGGCGTCAAAGCCCCTCCCGTGGCACGATGGGCCCGCGATGTCCTCCTTCCTCAGCTCCCTGCGCTCCCTGCGCTCCTTGGTCTCCCTGCGCCGCCGCACCTCTCGTGAGCCGGGTCTACCCGGCATCCGGGGGACCGTGCGGCTGGACGGACGCACCAAGACGCTGACCAAACGGCTCAGACCCGGAGATATCGCGATCATCGACCACCAGGACCTGGACAGGGTCAGCGCCGAGGCTCTGCTCGCCTGCAAACCGGTCGCCGTCATCAACGCCGCCACGTCGATCACCGGGAGATACCCCAACCTGGGACCCGGGATCCTCGTCAGCGCTGGCGTGCCCCTGGTCGACAACGTCGGCAAGGACGTGATGCTCGAGCTCAAGGACGGGCAGGTCGCCCGGCTCGATGGGGACACCCTGTACGTCGGTGACGTGGTGGTGGCCAAAGGGACCCTGTTCGACCCCGAGATGGTCGCGGCGGCCTTGCTTGAGGCACGCGCCGGCCTGGCGGTCCAGCTGGAGGCGTTTGCGGCCAACACCATGGAGTATCTGCGGCGCGAACAGAGTCTCCTGCTCGACGGCGTCGGGGTCCCCGAGATCCGCACCCTGATCGAGGGCCGTCACGCATTGGTTGTCGTGCGTGGTTACCACTACAAAGAGGACCTTCAGACGTTGCGGAGCTACATCCGCGAATACCGGCCGATCCTGATCGGAGTCGATGGTGGCGCAGACGCGCTGGTCGAGATGGGACATCGTCCGCACCTCATCGTGGGGGACATGGACTCGGTGGCGGATGAGTCACTGCTCTGTGGCGCCGAGATCGTGGTCCATGCCTACCGCGACGGTCGCGCGCCCGGGCTGGAGCGCGTGCACAAGCTGGGCCTTGAGGCGGTCGTGTTCCCTGCGACCGGTACCAGCGAGGACGTGGCGATGCTGCTGGCGGACGACAAGGGGGCTTCCCTGATCGTTGCGGTTGGGACTCACGCGACCTTGATCGAGTTCCTGGACAAAGGCCGCTCGGGCATGGCCAGCACCTTCCTCACCCGGCTTCGCGTCGGGGGCAAGCTGGTGGATGCCAAGGGCGTCAGCCGGCTCTATCGTTCGCGCATCTCCAACCTTTCCCTTGGCGTCATGCTGCTCGTCGGCCTGTTCGCCCTGTTCGTCGCTTTGGCCTCCACACCGGCCGGGACCACCATGCTTCAGCTGGTGGGCGCCCGGCTGGATGACGCGTGGTCCTGGATCGTGGGAGTTTTCACATGATTGACTTTCGGTACCACATCGTCTCCATCGTCTCCATCTTCCTGGCCCTCGCCGTCGGGATCGTGCTCGGGGCCGGGCCGTTGAAGGAGGACATCGGCAAGAGCCTCACTGCGCAGACCTCGGCACTGCGCGACGAGAAGACCCAGCTGCGCACGGAGCTCGATGCGGCGCAGCAGGGCACGGTCGCGCGCGACGCCTTCGTCTCCGCCGTCGCCCCTGCGATCATGAAAGGTCAGCTGACCGACAGGACCGTTGCCCTGGTCGTCGCGCCTGGTGCGGACGCCGATCTGGTGAAGAGGACGACAGCCGCGCTGGGCACTGCCGGCGCCAAGATCGGATCCACCGTCACGCTGACCGACACGTGGGCCGACCCGGCCAAACGCACCTTCCGCAACACCCTCGCCAACCAGCTCGCTGCGCTGGTCAAGGCACCCTTGGCGGCCGGCCCGGACCAGCTCGCAGCCACGGTTCTGGCGCGGGCCATCCTGGGAGGAACTTCCCAGTCCACCCAACGGGTCGACCCGGGGGCCAGCGCCGCGCTGGAGGGACTCGTGGCCGGCGAGCTCGTCAAGGTGTCGGACTCCGTCGTGCCGTCCTCCGCCGCGGTGCTGGTTGGTGGCCCTGTCAAGGGCTCGACCCAACCCGAGACCGACGCCCGGCTGGCCACCTACGTGGAGCTGGTCCGCGCCCTGGATGCCGCAGGGTCCGGCGCCGTTGTGATCACTGCTTCGAACACCACCGATGCGAGCCTTTCAGGCGATCTCGTGGCCGCGGTGCGTAAGAACGCCGACGCCGCAAAGGTCGCCTCGACAGTCGACGACGGTGACCTTCCGATGGGAGAGACGACCCTGGTGCTGGCGCTGGGGCAGCAGTACTCGGGAGGAGCCGGGCAGTACGGCATGGCCGCCGACGCCAAGGCGATCGCACCGAGCGCCGCGGCCAAGCCGTGACCCGAGGGACCACCGCGGCGGCTCTGAGTGCCTTCTCCCTAGGGGCTGCCGGGTCCCTGGCCGCTGCCACGTTCTTGAGGCGACACCCACCGGGGGGAGCGAAGCGATGGACCCGAACGAACCACGCCGGCCAGCGCGTGACGTTGCTCGAGGGCCCGGCATTTGTCCTGGGCGCGGTGTCAGGGGCCCTCGGCGGCGGCGCAGGCGCCCCTGCGGCGGTCGCGGGCCTGGGAGCCGGCACGTTCGGAGCCCTTGACGACCTGATGGAGGAAAGCTCGACGACGGGCACGAAGGGGCTGCGCGGACATCTGGCCGCGGCCGGCCGGGGCGAGCTCACGACCGGGGTCATCAAGATCGTGGGGCTGGGTGCTACTGGGCTGTTGTCCGCATGGGTCACGGACCGGACGCGCGCTTCACGCCATCCGATCAGCACGATCATCGGGGGGGCGGTTGTCGCTGGTTCGGCCAACATCGTCAACCTGCTCGACCTGCGCCCCGGAAGGGCGCTGAAGGTTGTCCTGCTGCTCGCTGTTCCGCTCGTTGCAGACGGACACGGAACCCAGAGGTCCACCGCCATCGCCGGTGCTGCGGCCGGAGCGGCGATCGGGTCCCTGGCCGACGACCTCGCAGGCCGGAGCATGCTCGGGGACACTGGCGCGAACAGTGCTGGCGCCATGCTGGGAACAGCCCTGGTCGCCCGTACCGGGCTGCCTGGCCGGCTGCTCGCCCTGATGGCGGTGACGGCCTTGACTCTCGCCTCCGAGAGGGTCAGCTTCACCAAGGTCATCGAGTCGACGCCTGGGCTGCGCGAGCTCGACCGGCTCGGCCGCCCGCGGCGGCCCTCCTCGATGGTGATGCTGTAACCGATGACCCGTCACGACGAGACTTCGGCGTGGACCGGAAGTGCCGCACCAGGGGTGTTTGCCGCAGCTGGCCTGATCGCCGCCGTCACCCTTGCGACGAGGGTCTTCGGGTTCGGCCGCTGGCTGGTGTTCTCCCAGAGTGTGGGAGCCACGTGCGTCGGCAGTGTCTACCAAGCCGCGAACCAGCTGCCCAACGTCATCTTCGAGGTCGCCGCCGGAGGCGCGCTGGCTGCCGTTGCCGTACCGATCATCGCCGGTCAGCTGGCCCGGACAGAGCGGGACCTGGCTGACCAGACCGCGTCGGCACTGCTCACCTGGGCGCTGACCGTACTTGTACCGCTGTCCATCTTGATGGCCGCGGCCGCCGCACCCTTGTCGACCCTGTTGATCGACCGTCAAAGTTGTTCTGGCTCAACGGATCTCATGGCATCGATGTTCGTGGTCTTCGCTCCCCAGATTGCGCTCTACGGAATTGCCATCGTTCTTGCGGGGGTGCTTCAGGCACATAAGCGCTTCCTGGCCGCGGCGCTGGCCCCGCTGCTGTCCAGCATCATGGTCATTGCCACCTACCTGTTGTTTGCCGTGCTGGCACAAGGGAAGGGAAACGACCTTGCGAGGCTGCCGGCTCAGGCATCAACGGTGCTTGCGGCCGGAACCACGCTCGGGGTCGTTGCCCTGAGCCTGCCTCTGCTGATCCCGGTTCACCGCGCGGGCATCAGCCTGCGTCCGACCTGGAGCTTCCCTGACGGCGTTGCGAGGCGCGCCGGCACGCTCGCCGGAGCCGGGTTGTTCGCCCTGGTTGCGCAACAGGTGGCGGTGCTTGCGACCTTGTGGGTATCCCAGCATCGTGGCGGCACCGGCACCCTGAACGTCTACACCTACGTGCAGGCCATCTATCTCCTCCCGTATGCCGTTCTGGCAGTTCCCATTGCCACGGCAGCCTTTCCGGCGCTGGTAAGGGGCTCAGACCAGGCGTCGGCCGAGCGCGCCCATGGGACGTTGGTCGCATCAGCACGTGCCATCACGGTCGCCACCTGCGCTGCTGCAGCTGTCCTCTTCGCCATCGCAGGGCCCACCGGTGCCTTCTTCAGCGCCCTGGACGCCGGTCGACACAGCCCCGCCGGACGTGAGGCTCTGGCGGCACTGCCCGGAGCGCTGAGTGCCTACGCGCCAGGCCTGGTCGGCTTCGGCCTGGCAGCGCTGCTCACCCGTGCGCTGTACGTTCACGGCCGTCCCGCGGTTGCCGCTGGCGTGGTCGGCGCAGGCTGGCTGATCGCCGCCTTCGTGCCCCTGGTCATGCTCCAGGATGATGCCGGGCCGCGAAACACATTGCAGTCATTGGGCTTCGCCAGCTCCCTCGGAATGACTGTCGCTGCCATCGGACTCGTAGTCGCGGTTCACCGCTCGTGGGGTCCGCTGACGTTTCGGGGTCTTGGCCGCAGTACGGCAGTGGCACTCGGGTGCGGCCTGCTCTCCGCAGCCGCCGGTCGAGCGCTGGCCGGACACCTGCATCCCCAAGGTGTAGCTGCCGGTGCCTCCATGGCCCTGCTGGTCGCCCTGGCCGTTCTCACGTTGTACGTCGCCCTTGTCGGGGTTGGCGACCCTGCGTCGGTACGGCTCGTCGCAGCCAAGCTCCGTCGGAGGGCGCGATGAAGATCGTCATGCTGCTGGGCCGGAGCACCGGAGGCATCGCAGGGCACGTCGCCGAGCTCAGTGCACACCTGCGGGACCGCGGGGAAGATCTCCTGGTGGTCACTGACCCGCTCACCGCCAGGCGATTTGACCCCCGGCTGGTCCGACTGTGGTGGCCGGAGTCTGGCGGGTGGTTTCGAAAAGTGAGTCATCTCGGGCGTCTCAGAGGCCTGGCCTCGACCAGCGACGTCCTACACGCACACGGCCTGCGCGCCGGCGCACTGGGAGTGGCTGTCGCCCGCAGCCTTCCACGGGAACGGCGGCCCCGCGTCGTGGTCACCTTGCACAACCTCCCCATCGGTGGCCGCTCCATGAGCGCAGCCTCGGCGGTGCTCGAGAGAGTGGTAGCTCGCGGAGCCGATGCCGTGCTGGGCGTGTCGGGGGACCTGGTGGAGCGGGCCGTCGCCAGTGGCGCGAGGCACACTGCGCGTGCGCTGGTCCCTGCTCCAGCGAGGCCGCCGACCCGGCGTACAGCCGTGCAGGTACGCGCAGAGCTTGGCCTGAGCGAGGACGGCGCGCTTCTGGTCACTGTCGCGAGGCTTGCGCCACAAAAGGGTCTGGACCTCCTCTGCGACACCGCTCTGCTGCTCAAGCAGCGGCTTGCCGCGGGCGACCTGCCCGGGATCGCCACCTTGACGTGGGTGGTGGCAGGCGACGGCCCCCTTGCTGAGCACCTGGCCGGACGGATCGAGGACCAGGGGCTGCCGGTCGTGGCACTGGGTCGGCGCGACGACGTGCCCGACCTGCTGGCCGCTGCCGACCTGGTGGTCAGCGCGGCGGTCTGGGAGGGGCAGCCGATCTGGCTGCAGGAGGCACTGTGGCTGGGCGCGGCGATCGTGGCGACAGATGTGGGCGGGACCCACGAGGTCACCGGTGAGGGCGCGTCGCTCGTGGCTGCTGGCAACCCGGCATACCTGGCCGGGGCCATCGTCGACCTGCTCACCGACGAGCCACGCCGCGAAGCCCTTCGTCACGGCGCGCTCGAGCGTGCGCAGGTGCTCCCGACCATGTCCGACGCCGTTTCGCAGCTCATCGGGATCTACGCTCGCGAAGCACCCGGGGACGCGGCCGACGGCTGACCGCTTGGCGACGACACGGCACGCGGAGAGCCACTCGGTGTGCCGAAGCCCTTCGAATGACGTAGAGTCAAAGCCCGTGGTACAGCAGACAAAACACATCTTCGTAACCGGAGGCGTCGCCTCTTC
>JBDTOA010000042.1:0-12485 GCA_039933475.1 Dermatophilaceae bacterium | reverse complement strand
TGACTAACGAGGATGCCGATGACGACCATCACGATGAGCGTGCCCAGGGATGCCAGCAGCATCCACCAGCCGATCATCGGGTCCATGCCGCGGGCTGCGGTGTAGACCTTACGGATCTGGGATATCTGGGAGAAACGGCCGGGCTTCTTGGGCGCGGTCGACTGATCGGACTTCTTGCGGGCCATGTGGGTCAGACTACCTTCACGAGACGTCGGAGAGTCGGCGCTGCAGGATGGCTGCAGCCTCCTGGCGGGCCGGACTGGTGGCAGCCGCGGTGAGGTGGGACAGCTGAGCTGGCACAGGACGGCCCCATCTGGACATGGCTTGTGCCCACAGGCGACCCGCCCGGTAGGACGAACGCACCAGGGGCCCGCTCATCACACCCTTGAAGCCGATCTCCTCGGCCAGGTCGGACCACCTGAGGAACTCCTCAGGCTTGACCCACCGGTCGATGGGGTGGTGGCGCGGCGAAGGCCGCAGGTACTGCGTGATGGTGATGAGGTCGGTGCCGGCGTCGTGCAGGTCGTGGAGGGCCTGCTCGATCTCCTGCTCTTCCTCACCCATCCCCAGGATCAGGTTGGACTTGGTCACGAGACCGGCGTCGCGGCCCATCGTGATGACATCGAGCGAGCGCTGGTATCGAAACGCCGGCCGGATCCTCTTGAACAGGCGTGGGACCGTCTCGACGTTGTGGGCGAACACCTCTGGCTTGGCCTCAAGAACCTGGGCCACAAGGTCCGGGATGCCGTCGAAGTCGGGGACGAGAATCTCGACTCCGGTGCCGGGGTTGAGCTCGTGCACCACACGGATGGTCTCGGCATACAGCCACGCCCCACCGTCCGCGAGGTCGTCGCGAGCGACGCCGGTGATCGTGGCGTAGCGCAGGCCCATCGCCTTGACCGACTCTGCAACCCGGCGGGGCTCGTCACGGTCGAGGTCCTGCGGCTTGCCGGTGTCGATCTGGCAGAAGTCGCAGCGCCTCGTGCACTGCTCGCCGCCGATCAGGAAGGTCGCCTCCCTGTCCTCCCAGCACTCGAAGATGTTCGGGCAGGCGGCCTCCTGGCAGACGGTGTGCAGCCCAGCGGTCTTCACCATCGAGTTCAGCGCGGTGTATTCCGGCCCCATCCGTGCCGTGGTCCGGATCCAGTCGGGCTTGCGCTCGATCGGCGTCTGCGCGTTGCGCGCTTCGACGCGCAGCAGGCGGCGACCGTCAGGTGCGACCGACACTAAAGGGCTCCCTTGCGATGTTCGTAACAAACAGGTTGCCCCGGGTCGACGTCACCCAGAGGCAGATCTCAAGGGTACGCCGGTGACGCGTGTCCCTGCTCAGCTCACGTCCCGGCGGCGGAACACCAGGGCTGCCAAGACGACAGCGATCAGGACGAGGACCCCCAGGTAGGCCGAGCTGTGACCGAACGTCAGGACCTTCTCGACGCTCTGGCAGCTGTAGCTGCCCTGCGCATCCGTCGTGCATGTCTGGGTGTAGTACGTGGCGCCGTGCTGCAGCCAGCCGAGGAAGTTGACCTGCAACAACCAGGGCTGCACGCCCTGGAGCTGCTGACGGAAGATTCCTTCGACCAGCACGAGGTAGCCGACGGCAATACCAAGGACCGCAGCCGTCCGGCGCAGCAGCACCGCAATGGCAGCCCCCGTCACGGTGGCAGCCAGGGTCAGTGCGACCGAGCGAGCGCCCATAGTGCCGATGTCACCCCAGACCTTCGCGGTCGTGCCGGCCGTAGAGCTGAAGTGGCCGAGAATGAGCCACGTGCCGGCGGTGAGCAGGCCGAGCAGGGCAACCGCGACCGGTACCATTCCCAGGCCGGCGGCTGCCAGCTTGCTGGCATAGACCCGCATCCGGCGCGGCTCGAAGGTCAGCCAGTTCCCCATCGAGCCTCTGCTGAACTCGGGTGCCACGAAGCCGGCTCCGACCACGAAGCCGACGAATGCCATGAGCAAGGCCCCCCCGAGCAGGACATTGGGCATCGTCTGGGCGAACTTCACCGGCTGCTTGCCCCAGTTCTCCCATTTGGGTTCCATCTGCTGGCAGCCCAGATCGGCCTTGGGGTCCGTCTTCTGGGCGTCGGCCTGCTGCGCGAGACAGGCCTGGACCTGCTGGGCACCATTGGTCGCCCAGTCCTGCTGAGCCGAATCGAACTGGGCCCGCTGCGAGGTCAGCTCTGCGCCGCTGAGCGGCTTGGCCCCGTCATACGTGCCGTACAGCATGAGGCCGGTGATGGCCAGGGCGCCGAGCACCGCGACGAGAGTGAGCCGTCGCCAGAGCAGGCGCCGCAGCTCGACTCTGGTCAGCCGCATCATCGGGCCACCTCCGCGGTCTCGAGGCCTTCGTCGGCAGTCAGCTCCAGGAAGACCGACTCGAGGTCTGCGCGCACGGGGGTGAGCTCGTTCACGAACAGGTCGTGGGCCGCGAGGCGCTTGGTGATCTCCGCGCCATCGCTGGCACCCTCAACGACGAGCAGCGCGCCATCTCGGCGGACCAGCAGACCGCCATCGGTGAGGACTCGTTGTGCCGCAACGAGATCGGCGACTCCCACTCGCACGGAGGTCGCCGTCTGATCGCCGATCACGTCAGTCACCTTGCCCGAGGCCAAGAGTCGTCCGTGGCCGATGATCGACACCGTGTCCGCCACCTGCTCGACCTCGTCGAGGATGTGGCTGCTGACCAGGACCGTCTTGCCCTGCTCGCCCAGCGACCGCATGGTGTTGCGGATCTCGCGGATACCCGCTGGGTCGAGGCCGTTGGTCGGCTCGTCGAAGATGAGCAGATCGGGCTCCTTGAGAAGTGTGGCGGCGATGGCCAGCCTCTGCTTCATGCCCAACGAGTAGGTGCGGTACTTGTCCCTCCCGCGCTCTCCCAGGCCGCTCTGCTCCAGGACCTGGTCCACGACGGTGCGCGGGCGACCAATGGCCTCGGCGAGTAGCTGCAGGTTCTTGCGGCCGCTGAAAGCAGGGAAGAACTTGGGTGACTCGACGATCGCACCCACCCGGCCCACGACATCCGGCAGATACTTCGGGACCTCGCGACCGAAGATGGTCATGGTCCCGGAGTCGGCGCGAACCAGGCCCAGCAGCATCCGGATCGTCGTCGTCTTGCCCGAGCCGTTCGGGCCCAAGAACCCGTGGACCCCACCGAGGGGAACGTCAAGGTCCAGCCCCTGCACCGCGATATGACGACCCTTACGGTTGCGGTAGGTCTTCCGAAGACCCTGGGTCGAGATCGCCAGCTCTGTTGCCGATGTGGTCATTGACCGGGCCCCCGATGGTCGCCGCGGCGCGCCGCGATGACGCCCGCGGGTGACTCTACGGCGTACCGAACATCGCCTGGCTCCTCGGACCCGCCGGGGTCAGCCCAAGACGTCGGTCAGGTGCTTCTCCGCGTAGGGGAGCACCTCGGTCACCGGGACATCGCGCCCCAGCTCCTTGCTGAGCGAGGTAACGCCCGCATCCGCGATCCCGCACGGCACGATCACCTGCGCCCAGGACAGGTCACAGTCGCAGTTGAGGGCAAAGCCATGCATCGTGACGCTCTGGCTCACGCGGATGCCGATGGCTCCGATCTTGCGGTCTGGTCCCCTTTCGTCGGCGCTGACCCACACCCCGCTGCGGCCCTCCACCCGCCCGGCCACGACCCCGAGATCCGCACAGACGCTGATCATCATGGCTTCGAGACGACGCACATGGGCCACCACGTCCACCGGCGAGGGCAGACGGACGATGGGGTAGCCGACGAGCTGGCCAGGACCATGCCAGGTGATCTTGCCGCCCCGGTCGACGTCGATGACGGGTGTGCCGTCCAGCGGGCGCTCGTGGGGTTCGGTGCGCTTGCCCGCTGTGTAGACCGTGGCGTGCTCGAGAAGCAGCACCGTGTCAGGCTCCTCGCCGGAGACCACGGTGGCATGCACCTCGCGCTGGCGGTCCCACGCGGTCTGGTAGTCGACGAAGTCGGGGTCGAAACCGAGGTGCTCGAAACGCATGTCTGCAGACTACCGGGGTATGTGGGCATCGTGCCTCTAGGCTGACGACGCCGCGGAGCCCCCAAACCAGAAAAGTAGAGGACATGAGTCGCCAGGAGCTAGAAGCCGAGCAAGACGTCGCCGAGCGTTCGAAAGCCAGTGGTCGAACGAGGCTGACCCGGGCTCTCGCGCTCACCCTGGTGCTGCTCGTGTGGCTCGGGCTTGCCGCGGTCGGCGGACCTCTGGTCGGTCGGCTCTCCGAGGTGCAGAAGAACGACAACGCGTCGTTCCTGCCCAAGTCAGCGGAGTCCACAGAGGTCGGCAAGCTGGCAGCCAAGTTCAGCTCGACCGACACCCTGCCGTACTTCGTCGTGGTCGAGCGGGCGTCGGGCCTGAAACCCTCGGATGCGGTTGCAGTCAAGGACTTCATCGCCGGTATTCCGTCCCTGCCCTTCGATATCAAGGGCTACTCACTCGGGCCCTACCTCGCCGCACCTCCGGCCGCGGCCATCCCGAGCCAGGATGGCAAGGCCCTCCTCGTGCCGGTCCTGCTCGACAGCAAGAAAGCCGCTGAGACGATCGGCGGCTCGAGCCCGCTGTTCGAGGGGGCGAAGGCGCTGCGTACCTCTGCGGCCACCGCGCTGACCCCGACCGGGCTGACGGTGTACGTCACCGGGCCCGGGGGAGTGCTGGCCGACTTCGTGACGGCGTTCGGCGGTATCGACGGCATCCTGCTGCTCGTCGCCCTCGGCGTCGTGTTCTTCATCCTGCTTGTGGTCTACCGAAGCCCGATCCTGCCCATCACGGTGCTCCTGACCGCGGTCTTCGGGCTGGCCACGGCAGCGTTGGTGATCTTCCCCCTGGCCAAGAACAACATCATCGACCTCAATGGCCAGAGCCAGGGGATCCTGTCGATCCTGGTGGTCGGGGCGGCGACGGACTACTCGCTGCTGCTGGTCGCGCGCTATCGCGAGGAGCTTCACCAGCACCAGAGCAAGTGGGTGGCCATGAGGGTTGCCTGGCGGGCCGCGGTGGAGCCGATCGCCGCGAGCGCCGCCACCGTCATCCTTGGCCTGCTCTGCCTGTTGCTGTCACAGCTCGGCAGTACGCGCGGCCTCGGGCCGATCGGCGCGCTCGGCATCGCCGGTGCCCTGGTCGCGTCGCTGACGTTCCTGCCCGCGGTCCTGCTGTTGTTCGGGCGCCGGATCTTCTGGCCCATCGTCCCCACGGTCGACCATGTCCATTCCGAGGACTCCGTGGGGCGTCGCGGTATCTGGGGTCGCGTCGCCGGCCTCGTGGGCCGTCACCCTCGCCGCACCTGGGTGCTCGCGCTGGTGGCCCTGCTGGCCTGCGCCTCGTTCGCCCCGACGCTGAAGGCCGGGGGGATCACCCAGTCGCAGCTGTTCCTCAACAAGGTTGAGTCCGTCAGTGGTCAGGAGGTTCTGGCCAGGCACTTCCCCGCGGGCTCGGGCTCGCCGGTCCAGATCATCGCCGCCGAGGCCAAGGCCGACCAGGCCCTTGCCACTGTGAAGTCCGTGGACGGTGTCTCCTCGGCCTTCGTAGGCCAGACACCCGGGGTGCCGCCCAAGGTCGTCGAGGGCAACGTCCTCATCCAGGCAACGTTGACGCCTTCGGCGGACAGCCCGGCCGCAGAGGACGTGGTCGAGACCCTCCGTGGTCGCCTCGACGCAGTAGGCCCCGATGTCCTCGTCGGAGGAAGTACTGCCATCAACCTCGATGTCAGGCACGCCAGCGAACGCGACCTGCGGGTGATCATCCCCGCGATCCTGGCTGTCGTCTTCATGGTCCTGATGCTGCTGCTGCGTTCTCTGGTCGCGCCACTCGTCCTGGTGGTGGCCAACGTGATCTCGTTCGCCGCGACCCTCGGCGTGGCGGCAATCGTGTTCAACCACGTCTTTGGCTTCCCGGGCTCCGATCCGGGGACGCCGCTGTATGCGTTTGTGTTCCTCGTGGCACTGGGAATCGACTACTCCATCTTCCTGATGACCCGCGTCCGGGAGGAGGCTCGGGACCGGGGTACGAGACCCGGGATCCTGGTCGGGCTGGCGGTCACCGGCGGAGTCATCACCAGTGCCGGAATCGTTCTGGCGGCTACGTTCTCGGCGCTGTCGGTCATCCCGATCCTCTTCCTCGTCCAGATCGCCTTCATCGTCGCTTTCGGCGTGCTGCTGGATACGTTGGTGGTCCGTTCGTTGTTGGTCCCCGCTTTCGCCCACGACATCGGCTCGCGGATCTGGTGGCCGAGCCGGCTCGGCCACGATGAGGCGCCAGGTGAAGGCGAGCGTTCGTGACCACTGTGGGGCTGGCTGGTTACGGTTCCGCAGGGCGGGGCATCCACGTCCCGCTGATGCTGCAGGCCGGTATGTCGATCGCTGCCGTCGCGACCTCGGATCCTGAGCGCTCGGAGCAGGTCCGCACAGATCTGCCGAGTGCGCGGATCGTCGCGGACCTTGACGCGCTGCTGGCGGTGGATGGCCTGGAGCTCGTCGTCCTTGCCACCCCGAGCGGCGTCCATGCAGGTCAGGCCCACCGGTGTATCGACGCCGGGACCGCCGTGGTCGTGGACAAGCCGCTGGCCACGGACGCCACCCAGGCGTGGGCGGTGGTCGACGCGGCCAGGGCTGCCGGCGTCGCCCTCACGGTCTTCCAGAACCGCCGGTTCGACGCTGAGCACGTCGCGGCGCGGGACACTGTGAGATCTGGTCAGCTGGGTGACGTATTCCGACATGAGTTCCGCTGGGAACGTTGGCGTCCCACGCCCAAGGACCGATGGCGGGAGAATGCCTCGGCAGCTGATGGTGGCGGAATCCTGCTCGATCTCCTCAGCCACATGATCGACTCCGCGGTGGACCTGTTCGGGCCGATCGACTCGGTCTGCGCCGAGCTTGCAGCACGCACGACAAAGGCGGAGGACGACGCGTTCCTGGCCTGCCGGCATACGTCAGGGGTGCTCTCGCACCTGAGTGCGACCTCGGTCTCCGCGGCGCCCGGACCGCGGGTGCGGGTGCTCGGCCGAAAGGGCGCGTTCCTGCTCAACCAGTTCGAGGACGACGGCGCTGACATCTACCCCGACCTCGCGAACGCCGACCCGGAGCATTGTGGGTGGATCTACCAGGGGCAGCAGCGGACACCGGTGGACCGACCCGCGGGTGGGCAGGTCGACTTCTATCGTCGGGTGGCTCGTGCCCTTGCCTCTGGGGAGCTTCAGAGTGCAATGCCCGTCGACCCGTACGACGCCGTGCACACCCTCGCGGTCATCGACGCCGCGCGGGCCAGTGCCGCGCGCGGAACGGTTGAGCAGGTACGGACGCCGGGTCAGCGCTGAGAGCGCATCGCGGTCACCGCTGCCAGGTCACCGACTTGGTGGCGGCGGGGGTCCGAGCGGCTCGGCGGCTGAGCAGCCGGGTGTCGAGTCGCTCTTCGACAACGCCGTCACCCTCACGCCTGACGATGTAGGCGCCCTTGCCCTCCAGCTCGCTGACTGCCTCGACGAGCTCGGTTCCGCGGTAAAGCATCCCGACTCCGTCATCGGTGCAGTGGGTGGTGCCCAGCGTGCCGTCTGCGACCAGCTGGTGAACGAGCGGCCGTCGTCGCGCCTCGCTGTCGTAATGGACGCCGTTGGCGTAGGGCAGGAATCCGAGACCGTTCGTCACGGCCCGCAGCTCCGGACCGAAGGAGTCGGTCGTCCCGCCTTCGTACCAGCAGATAGAGCCGGCCGAGACTCCGGCCAGAACGACCCCGGCCGCCCACACGCGGCGCAGGATCGCATCGAGACCGTGCACCCGCCATACGGCCAGCAGGTTGGCAACCGAACCGCCGTTGACCCAGACAACGTCCTGGCTCATCAGGTGTCCTTCGATGTCTTCCAGGTTCGGCATCGAGAACAGGCTCAGATGACTGAGGTTGAAGCCCGCAGTCCGGGCTGCCTCGGACATGTCCATCTGGAAACGCGGGTCGTCGCCCGAGGCGGTGCTCACGTTGCAGACCCTGGGGACAACTCCCGAGGCGCCGGAGAGATCAACGGCATAGTGGAGCAGGTCGGCGAACTGGAAGCGCAGGCGGTCGTGATCCCTGTAGCCCCCGGACGTTGCCAGGATCGTCGGCGTGTCAGTAGCCATGCCCGAAACCCTAGGGGGTCGCCATCTCCGCACAGCCATTCGTACCCGGTTACACGATCCTTGCCGAGCTGAGCTCAGATCCGACGGGCTCCGTCTGGTCTGCCCTTCGGATCCACGATGACTGTCAGGTCGCGGTCAAGGTCGTGAGCGTGCTGGACGTGGTCGATGCACAGGCGCAGGCGCTGGAGCTGATGGCAGTGGTTCAGCGGATCGACAACGAGCATCTGGTTCGTCAGCACGAGGTAGCTGCTCTGGCTGACGGCACGCTGGCTCTGATCTTCGACCACGCGGCAGGCGGCAGCCTGGCAGCTGTCCTGGAGGCGAGGGGTGCGTTGGCTCCGGGCGAGACCATTACGACCATCGCCCCTCTGTTCGGGGCCCTGGCTGACCTGCACGCGGCCGGCGTCGTCCATGGGGACCCGAGGCCCGGGAAAGTCGTGTTCAGTGACAATGGCCGGCCGATGGTCAGCGTTGTCGGAGCCGTTGGACCAGGAGGTTCCTTCGGTATGCCGGGAGAGCCTTCTGGTTTTACGGCACCTGAGCTCGCCGCGGGTGCAGATCCCTCGCCGGCTTCCGACGTCTACGCGATGGCAGCGGTCGGCTGGGTCTGCCTCACGGGCGCGCCTCCCGTTCCCGAGGTCGAGGCCGCGACCCTGACCCTGGCTCCTGAAACGCCTTTTCGGCTGGTCCAGATCCTGGCCTCCTGCCTCAGCATCGACCCGGCGGCCCGGCCCGCTGCTGACCAGGTCGCCGCGGACGTCTTCGACGCAGCGCGAGCAGAACCAGTGCAAAGGGGACCAGTGTCGGATCCCGCAGCGGAGATCACCCGCCGGATTCGTCAAGCCGCGGTGCCAACCCCTAAGGCGGCGCCAAGTGGCCGGGAGCACCGACCCAGGTTGTCCATCCGTGCTGGCGGCGGTGTCGTTGCCCTCGGCGTCCTGGCCCTCGTGGTCACCATGGCCCTGGGCGGCGGCGCGACCTGGGTACTGCGACATCGACACCTCGAGGCACAGCCGACGGCGGTCCGTCTGGCCCAGCCCATGCCAACCTCGACGCCGACGGTCTCAGGGACCCGGCCGGCCAAGATCCCCGTGAGGATCAGCGAGGTTGTGAGTGTTGCCAACTCACCACGGTTGGCTGCGGCCGGACTGTTGCAGGCACTGGCTGACGCGCGGGCACTGGCTTACACGGCTCGCGACCCCGGTCTGCTGGATCTGGTCTACGCCCCTGGCGCACCAAAGGCTGGAGTCGATCGATCCAACATCTCTACCGCAGTCAGGAACGGGGCGAGCTACCTCGGTCTCGGATTCGTGGTCAAGAACGTGGCCTTCCTGGACGGAAGCTCCGTGACGGCGCGGATCCGCGCCACCATCGTGACCCCTGCATACGAGACCGGCCAGCCGGATGGGCGCAAGGTCACTCATCAACAAGAGGTCGTTGGACCTTGCGTCTTCACTGTGAAGCTGGTCCCGGATGGCTGGCGCATCCTGAGCATGACGGTGGGCTAGCCCGGCTCGGCCTTTCCCGTGAAGTCGCAGAGACTTTTGCTTCACCCACCGTGACCGACATCTTTTGCGACCTCACAGGGGTCAGCGAAGCTTCGCCTCGCCACAGAGGCTCTAGCTGTCAGGTCGAACCAGCCAGCGCATGGCGCTGTCGATGGTGTCGTGATCGAAGACAAAACCCGAGGCCGTCAGAACGCTGGGCAGGATGCGGGCGCTGGACAGGACATCGCCGGCGAACTCGCCGAGGATGACCTTCAGCGCCAGAGTTGGTGCAGGGAGCAGCGCGGGTCGCCCCAGAACAGCGCCGAGAGCCTTCATGACCTCGGACTGACGCATGGGCTGGGTACTCACCAGGTTGACTGTTCCGGAGATCTTCTGGTCGACCAGATGGGCGAGTGCCCGGACTTCGTCGTGGAGGGTGATCCAGCTCCAGTACTGGTGACCTGAGCCCAGCGGTCCTGCCAGACCCAACCTGGCCAGCGGGAGCACGCGCTCCATCGCGCCGCCGTGAGGGGTCAGCACCAGCCCGGTCCGTGCGTGCACGACGCGCAGCCCCGCGTCCTGAGCGGGCTCGGTGGCTGCCTCCCAGGCACGGACGACGTCTGCAAGGAAGCCCGTTCCGGGTTCGCTGTCCTCCGTGAGGATCTGTTCGCCTCGGTCCCCGTATACGCCGATCGCGGACCCACTGACCAACGCGACGGGCTCGCCGAGGTCGGCCAGAGCGGTGGCGATCGTTGCCGTGCCGTCCACCCGGGAGTCCAGGATCTCTTGCTTGTACGCGGCCGTCCACCGATGGGCGCCTACCCCGGCGCCGGCCAGGTGGACGACTGCGGTGAGGCCCGAAAGATCCCCCGGGTCGAGCGTGCGTGACGCGGGGTCCCAACCGATCTCGTGCTGTGTGGACGGCTGTCGGCGGACGAGGTGCACCACCTCGTCACCTCGTGACGACAGGAACGTCGACAGGGCGCTTCCGATGAGACCGGAGGCTCCGCTGATGGCAACCCGTTGTTTCACAGTGCCGTTCGGCATCTGAGGGGTGGTCTAAAGGCCGAGGGATGCTTCGAAGGCACCCTCTTCTAGTCGACCCTTCATGGTGTTCAGGAAGCGTGCGGCCTCCGCACCGTCCACGACGCGGTGGTCGTAGGACAGCGCCAGGTAGACCATCGAGCGGATCGCGATCGTCTCGCCTCCGTCTTGGTCCTTGACCACGACGGGGCGCTTGACGACCGCGCCCGTGCCGAGGATGGCGACGTTGGGCTGGTTGATGATCGGCGTGTCGAAGAGCGCTCCACGGCTACCGGTATTGGTGAGCGTGAACGTGCCTCCACCCAGCTCGTCAGGGGAGACGTTGCTCATCCGGGTCCGCTCGGCCAGGTCGGCGATCTTGCGCGCAAGCCCGGCAATGTTCAGGTCGCCGGCGTCCTTGATGACAGGCACGAGCAGGCCGCGTTCCGTGTCGACGGCAACGCCGAGGTTCTCCGTCCCGTGGTAGGTGATCTCGTCACCTTCGACGCTGGAGTTGACGGCGGGATGGGCCTTGAGTGCCTCAACCGCAGCGACGGCGAAGAAGGGCAGGAAGCTGAGCTTGATGCCCTCTCGGGTCTCGAAGTCACGCTTGGCCTTGTCACGCAGCCTTGCGATCTTGGTGACATCGACCTCGACCACGGTGGTGAGCTGAGCCGAGATCTGGAGGGACTCGACCATGCGTGCGGCGATCACCTTGCGGAGCCGGCTCATCCTCTCGGTGGTTCCGCGCTTGGGCGAAGTGCCGACGCTCGGAGTTGCAACAGCTGCTGCTGGGGCGGTCGTAGCGGCAGGAGCGGCAGGAGCGGCGGCAGCCGCCTTGGCAGCGGCCGCAGCATCGAGCACGTCCTGCTTGCGGATCCGGCCACCGATGCCGGTGCCTTTGAGCGCTGCGAGGTCGACATCGTTGTCCACCGCGAGCTTGCGCACCAGGGGGGTGACGTACGCCGCCGCCTCAGATCCACTGGACGCTGGTTCCGCCGCGGGGGTAGGTGCCACTGGATCGTGAATGGTGGCCGCGGGGGCCGTCGTGGGCGCATCCGAGCGCTCGGGAGAGCTCGGCTCCGGAGCTGGAGCCTCGATACTTACGGGCGCTGGAGCAGCCGGCTCGGGAGGGGCGGCTGCAGGAACGGGCGCGGAATGTCGCGCTGGCGCCTGCGGAGCAGGCTCTCCGTGGCCGGTGACGATGGCCAGGTCGGCGCCTACCGGCACGGTCTCGTCCTCAGCCACCAGGATCTTGGTCACGGTGCCTGCCACCGGTGACGGGATCTCGGTGTCGACCTTGTCGGTGGAGACCTCCAGCAATGGCTCGTCGATATCTATCTGGTCGCCTTCGGCCTTGAGCCAGCGGGTGATCGTGCCCTCGGTGACCGACTCGCCCAGAGCCGGCATGGTGACTGTGGTTCCCACCGACTCATCGCTCGCTGCCGCTGGTGCTTCTTCCGCCGGTGCCTGACCAGCTGGCTGGTGGACCTCATCCTGGTTGGCCGGTGCGGCCTGGAGATCTTGCGTGGCCGGCTCTGCCTGCTCGGTGGCTGGCTCTGCCTGCTCGGTCGACGGCTCGGCCTGGTCGGCCGTCGACTCGTCAGCCGGGGCCGGGGAGTCAGCGGCTTCGGCGCCCTGCCCGATGACGGCCAGGTCGGCGCCTACCGCCACGGTCTCGTCCTCGGCCACCAGGATCTCCTGGAGGGTGCCGGCGACCGGTGAAGGGATCTCGGTGTCGACCTTGTCGGTGGATACCTCGAGCAACGGCTCATCGATGGCCACGGAGTCGCCGACATTCTTCAGCCAGCGCGTCACGGTCCCCTCGGTGACCGACTCCCCAAGGGCTGGCATGGTCACGCGTT
>JBDTOA010000041.1:0-12570 GCA_039933475.1 Dermatophilaceae bacterium | reverse complement strand
TGGACCGAGCTGTTGAACCGGGCTAGCTGAACCGACGTCGACCGGTTGGGGCGACAGCAGCGCCGGTCAGCGCCGCGTCCATCGCTGGAGCAGGTCTCGGCCGGTGCCCCAGATCCCGTGCCGGAACAGGAGCACGATCACCACGAAGATCGAGCCGAGGATGATGCCGGTGCCCTCGAAGCCCGATGATGCCAGGTGGTCCTCAAGGGTGATCACGGTCGCGGCTCCCAGCGGGCCGCCCCAGAGGGTCCCGATGCCACCGAGGACCGTGATCAGCACGACCTTGCCCGAGGTGGTCCAGCTCAGCTCCTCGAGGGACGCGAACCCATGGCTGATCGCGAACACTCCCCCGGCGAGCCCGGCCAGACCAGCCGAGAGGACGAACACCATGATCTTGTACCGCTCGACGTCGTAGCCGAGGGCGCGCGCTCTGGCGGGGTTGTCGCGGATGGCCACCAGGACCCGCCCGAACGGTGAGTGGACGATCCGCCAGGCGGCCCAGACACCGAGCAGGATCAGGCCGATCGCGGCGTAGTAGAAGAAGAAGGCGTCGGTCTCGACCGGCTCGATCCCGAAGAAGCTCTTGGGTATCGCCTGGAGCCCGTTCTCGCCGCCGGTCAGGTCGCCGAGCTGGTTGGCCACGAAGTAGATCATCTGGGCGAACGCCAGGGTCACCATGGCGAAGTAGATGCCCGTCCGGCGAACCGAGAGATAACCGATCGGGACGGCGATCACCATGGCGAACACCATGCCACCGAGGATCGCCAGCGGGAAGGGCACGCCCCAGTGGATCGCGATCAGCCCCGTCACGTAGGACGAGGAACCCCAGAAGGCCGCATGGCCGAAGGACAGCAGACCGGTGTAGCCGAGGAGCAGGTCGACCGAGATCGCGAACAGGGCCCATGCTGCGATGTCCATCGCCACGGGCGGGTAGATCACCCACGGCAGCGCCAGCGCTGCGACGAGGCCGACCAGCAGCATGACCCAGCGGAGCAGACCGTGGCCGCGGCCGGCAGACGACAGCGGCTTCCCGCCCGAGTCCGGGGTCTCGGAAGGGCGTGGGTCGCTCTTCACGGGTTGCGTCATGCGCTCTCCTCCCTTCCGAAGAGTCCGGCCGGCCGGAACAGGACCACGGCGGCCATCAGCACGAAGATCGCGACCTGGGCGAAGGTCGGGGCGTAGGCCTGGCCGTAGGCCTCGACCAGACCGACGAGGAAGCCTGCGACGACCGCCCCGAGGATCGAGCCGAGCCCGCCGATGACGACCACGGCGAAGAGGATGATGATGAAGTTGCTGCCCATGTCGGCCGTGATCGCGCGGAACGGCGCCGCCATCACCCCTGCCAGCCCGGCGAGCGCGATGCCGAAACCGAACACCGGTGTGACCCAGCGGCCGACGTTGATGCCCAGGGCCCGGCTGCGTTCCGCGTCCTCGGTGGACGCACGCACGATCATGCCCACCCGGGTCTTGGTGAGCAGGAGCCAGACCAGCGCGCAGATGAGCAGCGAGAAGAGCCAGACGAACAAGGAGTATGCCGGGAGGCCGATCCCCCCGATGTGCACCTGGCCCGTGAGCCCGGCAGGGCGTTCGTACGGAAGCCCTGACACGCCGTACCGGAGCTTGACCAGGTCGACGAGGATCAGCGCGAGACCGAAGGTGAGCAGGAAGTTGTAGAGCGGGTCCAGTCGCAGCAGCCAGCGGATGAGCAGTCGCTCCAGCAGCACGCCGAAGAGGAACAGCAGGACCGGGACGATCGCGAGCGCGGCCCAGAAGTGCACATGCAGGACGTCAAGCAGGACCGCAGCGGCCACGGCCCCCAGCATGTAGACCGCACCGTGCGAGAAGTTCACGACCCCGAGGACGCCGAAGATCACGGCCAGCCCCAGTGCTGCCAGCGCGTAGAAGCCGCCAGCGGCGAGCCCCTGGACGGTGTACTGGACGAATGCGCTCATGGTGCTCCTGAACTGGCCGAAGTTCGATCTGGTCAAAGAGCTCTCCGGGGTCCGGTCGCGCGACCGGACCCCGGAGAACGGATCACATCGTGCAGTCAGCCGAGACCGGGCCGAAGGCCTTCTCCGCCGGGATGGTGGACAGGATCTTCTCGTAGTCCCAGGCCTCGGTGACCTCGGCCTTGGTCTTGACCTTGGCGAGGTAGGCGTCGTGCAGGACGCGGTGGTCGGCGGCCCGGATGGTGCCGTTGTGCAGGAAGACGTCGTTGACCTTCAGGCCCTCGAGCTGCTTCACGACGGCGTCGGAGCTGTCGGTCCCTGCACGCTGAACGGCCTCGAGGTACTGCAGGGCCGCGGAGTAGTTGCCGGCGTGGGCGAACGTCGGGCGCGTCTTGGTGATGGCCGTGAACCGGTCGGCCCAGGCCCTGTTCTGCGCGTCGAGGTTCCAGTACCAGGCGTCGGTGAAGGTGGTGCCGGCGAACTGGTCGACGCCCAGGGAGTGGATGTCGGTGATGAACATCAGGCCCACGGCAAGGGTGGCCTTCTCGCGCATGCCCGCCTGGTTGAACTGCTTGACGAAGTTGATGAGGTCGCCACCGGCAGCCATGATCCCGATGACGTTCGGCTTGGTCGACCCGGCCTTGGTGATGAACGTGGCGAAGTTGTCGTTGGGGAACGGCGTCGGGATGCTCTGCGTCACCGTGCCTCCGGCCTCCTTGACCGCGGCGGTGAACCTCTTGGTCATGTCCTGGCCGAACGCGTAGTCCGGGTAGACGATGCTCCAGGTCTTCCCACCCTGGGCGACCATCGCGGCGCCGGTCCCATGAGCCAGCATGTAGGAGTCGTACGCCCAGTGGAAGGTGTACTTGTTGCAGGACTTGCCGGTGAGGGCCGTGGTCGCAGCAGTCACGTTGATGAACAGCTTCTTCTTCGCCTTGGCCTGGGTCGCCACGGCGAGCGCGGCCGACGAGGTCGGGACATCCAGGATGATGTCGGCGTTCTCCCGGTCGTACATCTCCTGCGCCTTGGTGTTGGCGATGTCAGGCTTGTTCTGGTGGTCGGCGGTGACGATCTCGATGGTCTTGGCAACCGCCTTGTCGCCGTACTTGGCCTTGTAGTCGTCGATCGCCATCTGGATGGCGACCTTGCTGTTCGGGCCGGACAGGTCCTTGTAGACACCTGACTGGTCGTTCAGCAGCCCGATCACGACCTTGTCGTTGCTGAGCTTGCCCCCGGCCGCGGCCGGACCACCACCTCCGGCGCCGCAGCCAGCCAGGACCAGGCTGCCACACACTGTTGCCGCAACTGCTGCGGCTTGTTTCCTGCTTCGCATTTCCCCTCCAGGGGTGTAGGTGATGCCGGGTCCCGCATGTTCGCTATATCAGCTCAGATCCGCTCAAAACACTGCCGTACGCCGAGTCGCCTGCTCTGGTCCTGCTCTGGTCCTGCTCTGGTCCTGCTCTGGTCCTGCTATGGGGACGGGTCATATCCCCAGGTAGGTCAGCAGCTCGCTCTCGCGGGCCTGGAAGCTCTCGTTGTCCAGGGACTCCACGACCCGGCCCTGGGCGAGCAGGTAGTGACGGTCAGCGACCGTCGCGGCGAACTTGACGTTCTGCTCCACGAGCAGGACCGCGACGCCTGCAGCCTTGATCTCGCGGATGATCTCCCCGATCCGCTGCACGATCACGGGGGCCAGGCCCTCGCTCGGCTCGTCCAGCAGCAGCAACCGGGAGCCCATCCGAAGGACACGGGCGATCGCGAGCATCTGCTGCTCGCCTCCGGAGAGCTGGGTGCCCATCGAGCGTCGGCGGTCGGCAAGGACGGGGAAGGCCTCGTAGACCTGTTCGAGCGACCAGGCGGCCGGGTGCACGACCGGAGGCAGCAGCAGGTTCTCCAGGACCGTGAGGCTGGCGTAGATGCCGCGGTCATCGGGCACCCAGCCCAGGCCTGCCCTGGCCCGCGAGTCCGGTGAGCTGTGGCCGAGCTCGGTACCAGCGAAGCTGACCGTGCCCTCGATCTGGCGGTGCAGGCCGATCACCGAACGCAGCAGCGTGGTCTTGCCGGCGCCGTTGCGGCCCACCAGCGTGACGACCTCGCCCTCGCGCACGCTCAGCGAGACATCCTCGAGAACGAGCGCCTCGCCATACCAGGCGGATACCCCCTGCAGCTCAAGCATGAGCCTGGCCCAGGTAGGCCGATATGACCTTGTCGTCCATGCGCACCTGTTCGTAGGTTCCCTCGGCGAGGATCTGCCCCTGCTGGAGCACGGTGACCTGGTCGGCGAGGCTGCCGACAACGTGCATGTTGTGGTCGACCAGCACGACGGTGCGGCCCTTGGCGACCTGCTTGACCAGGGCGATCGTCCGGTCGACGTCCTCGCGGCCCATGCCGGCCGTCGGCTCGTCGAGCAACAGCAGGGACGGGTCGAGGGCGAGGGCGAGGGCGAGCTCGAGGGCGCGCTTCTGCCCGTAGGCCAGGCTGCCGGCGACCTTGTCGGCGAGGTGGGCCAGGCCGACCTGGTCGACCAGGTCCTCGGCCCGCTCGCGGAACTTCGCCATCTTCTTCTCGGAGCGCCAGAACTGCATCCCCAGCCCGGTGGAGCTGGCCAGGGCCAGCTCGAGGTGCTCGAGCCCGGTCAGCTGGTCGAAGAGGCTGGTGATCTGGAAGGACCTCGCGATCCCGAGGTGGGCGATCTGCTCGGGTGCCTTGCCAGTGATGTCACGGCCGCGGTGGACTATCGAGCCGGAGGTCGGCTTCAGGAACCCGGTCAGCAGGTTGAAGAGGGTGGTCTTGCCCGCGCCGTTGGGCCCGACCAGCGCGTGAATGGTGCCCTCGCCGATGCTGAGGTCGACCTCGTTGACGGCCCGGAAGTCGCGGAAGTCCTTGGTCAGCCCGAAGGTCTGCAGCAGCGGGGTGCCAGGGGTGCCAGGGGTGCCAGAGCTCGCTGGGCGCTGCGCCGACCTGGTGCCGTCCATGCGAGCCTCCTCGAGCCGGGGAGCCGCCGGATCCCCAGTGCGGGTGCACATGCGCGGGTTTGGGTAGCGGCTCGCAGACCACGATAGGAAGGAAGTAGACGCCTTTCCATGTAACGAAGGCCCACACTTGTGCGGATTTGGGTGGTTGCAGTCCACATCTACCAGTCGTGCACGGTTCCGTCATGCAGGCGGTTGAACGGCAGGTAGGCGCTCTGGTAGGGGTATCGGCCCGCCTCGTCCACGTCGAGGTCGACGCCAAGACCAGGCTTCTCGCCCGGGTGCAGATAGCCATCGTCAAAGCGGAACGACTGCTCGAAGACCCGTCCCGTGAGCTCGCCGTGGGGCATGTACTCCTGGATCCCGAAGTTGTGGATGGCCAGGTCGAGGTGAAGCGCGGCGGCCATACCGACCGGTGAGATGTCGGTCGGGCCGTGGATGCCCGACTTGATCTGGTACTGGGCGGCGTAGTCCATGATCTTCTTCATCGGAGAGATGCCGCCGCCATGGGTGACGGCCGATCGGACGTAGTCGATCAGCTGGTCCTTGATCAGCGTCTGGTAGTCCCACACGGTGTTGAAGACCTCACCGATGGCGAGCGGTGTCGTGGTGTGCTGGCGAACCAGGCGCAGGGCGTCCTGGTTCTCGGCCGGGGTGCAGTCCTCGAGCCAGAACAGGTCGTAAGGCTCGAGCGACCTGCCGAGCCTGGCCGCCTGGATCGGCGTCATCCGGTGGTGCCCGTCGTGCAGCAACGGCAGGTCGGGGCCGAACTCGGCCCGGACGGCCTCGAAGACCGAAGGCAGGTGCCGGAGGTACGCCGGGGTGTCCCAGTCCTCCTCCGCGGGCAGGCCCAGCCGCTGCGCCGGCTCGTAGTCGTAGCGCTTGCCGCCGGACTGCGCCTGGGATGCGACGCCGTAGATGGCCTTGAGGCCGGGAACGGCGGTCTGGATCCGGATCGCCCGGTAGCCGAGGGCCTGGTGCTTGCGGATCGAGTCGAACAGCTCGGGCAGGTCACGCCCGGACGCGTGACCGTAGGCGAGGATCCCGTCCCGGCTGGCGCCGCCCAGGAGCTGGTAGAGCGGCATACCGGCAGCCTTGGCCTTCAGGTCCCAGAGGGCGACGTCGACCGCGGCTATCGCAGCCATGGTGACCGGTCCCCGACGCCAGTAGGCGCTCCGGTACAGGAACTGCCAGGTGTCCTCGATGCGGTGGGCGTCCTTGCCGAGCAGCAGCGGTACGACGTGCTCTTTGAGGTAGGCGAGCACCGCGAGCTCACGGCCGTTGAGCGTCGCGTCGCCGAGCCCGACAAGACCATCGTCGGTGGTCAGCCGCAAGGTCACGAAGTTGCGGTCAGGGCTTGTGACGATGACCTCTGCCTTGTCGATTCTCATGATGGCCCTTCTTACCTGCTCACGCGTGTTGTCCGGTGGATGGAGGGTCAGCGCGCCCTTTTATGGCGCTGTCTGGCGTGGACGGCTGTTTCAGCGCAACGTCGCTCCGTTGTCGGTGTCCAGGAGGGAGAGCTCGTCCCGGGTCGGCAGTCCCTCCCAGTCGCCGACGGCGGCCACGGCGAACGCACCGGTCAGGGTGCCGCGGCGGAGCGCCTCGGCGGGGGCAAGACCGTCGAGCAGACCGGACAGGTAGCCCGCAGCGAAGGCGTCGCCTGCGCCGATCGTGTCGAGCACGGGGACGGCGACCGCGGGTGCGTGGTGCGCCACTCCCTCGTGCCAGACGGTTGCGCCGCGGGCACCGCGCTTGACCACGAGCTGGTCAACACCGGACTCCGCCAGCTCGCGGGCCGCTGCCTGCTCGTCCCCCGGTGCCACCAGGGCAAGCTCGTCCTCGGAGGCTATGACGATGTGCGCGCCCCGGACCAGTCCGGAGAGCACCTTTCGCGCCTGCTCAGGCGTCCACAGCTTCGACCGGTAGTTGACGTCGATGCTGACCAGCGACCCCGCGCCCAGGGCGAGGCGTACGGCTTCGGTGACTGCGTCGGCGGCCGAGTCGGAGAGGGCAGGGGTGATTCCCGTCAGGTGGACGATTCGGGGCGGGTCCACCAGGGCGGCCGCCGCGTCGGAGACCGAGAGGGCGGAGCCCGCAGACCCCGTGCGGTAGTAGCTGACTCGTGAGACATCCGCGACGCGGCGCTCGGCCAGCATCAGCCCGGTTGGCCGCGAGGCGTCGACCACGACGGTGTCGACGACCACTGACTCGGCGCGCAGGGTGCGCAGGATGTACGTGCCGACCTCGTCCGCACCCACCCGGCCGCCCCAGCGCACCGTGTGGCCCAGCCGCGCCAGCCCGATCGCCACGTTGGACTCCGCGCCAGCCATGGTCATGGACAGGCTTCCGCCCAGCCGAAGCGGCGTGCCGGTGCGCAGGCTAACCATCGTCTCGCCCATGGTCACGACGTCGGGCCGGGTCATGCGGGCTCGCCGGAACCGCGGGTCACCAGGAGGAACGCGGCTGCTCGCGCGCGTAGTGCGTCGAGGTCACCACCGCGGGCCGCATCCCCCAAAAGAGAGCCGCCGACTCCCACGGCCACCGCACCTGCTGCAAGGTATTCGCTCGCGAGCGGGCCGTCGACCCCGCCCACGGGCACGAGGGGCACGTCTGGCAATGGCTCACGGAGCGCCCGCAGGTAGGACGGACCACCGACGGTTGCCGGGAACAGCTTGACCGCGGTCGCGCCCTGCCCCATGGCGGAAAGGACCTCGGTCGGTGTGAAAGCGCCTGCCAGCACAGGGAGTCCGGCAGCTACGGACTCGGCAACGCTCTCGGTCAGGGCCGGGGTCACCATGAACCGGGCGCCGGCTCCTGCAGCGCGGGCCACGTCGTCACGGGTCAGGACCGTGCCGGCACCGATCACCGCGCCCTCCGGGGCCAGACGTGCGACCTCGGCGATGACCGCCAGGGCGTCCGCTGATACCAGGGATACCTCCAGGAGTCGGACTCCGCAGCCGAGCAGGACCAGCGAAGCAGCAACGGCGGCCTCGGCGTCCGCGCTTCGGATGATGACGAGAAGCCGCTCGCGCGTCAGTGCGGTCAGGAGCTCGGTGGAGGCGGTGGTCACCATTCCGCCAGCGCCCCGTCCGGATGGCGCCAGAGGGGCGTGCGCCAGGTATGACCGCGTACGTCGGCCTCTCGGACCGCCTCCTCGTCGACCTCGATGCCCAGCCCCGGACCTGTCAGCCTTTCGATGAAGCCGTCGAGGAAGCGAAGAGGCTCCTTGTCGAGGACGTAGTCCAGCACCTCGGCGCCCTGGTTGTAGTGGATCCCGATGCTCTGCTCCTGGATCAGGAAGTTGGGGGTGGAGAAGCCCACCTGCAGGCACGCAGCCAGGGCGATCGGGCCGATGGGACAGTGCGGCGCGAGCTGCACGTCGTACACCTCGGCCATCGCAGCGATGCGACGCACCTCCGAGATCCCGCCTGCATGGGAGACGTCGGGCTGGGCCACGGCGATACCGGCCTGGAGGATGGGCAGGAAGTCCTGGCGGTTGTAGAGCCGCTCCCCTGTGGCGATCGGGATGGATGTGGAACGGGCGAGCTGGCCGATGAGGTGCGAGTTCTCCGGGACGACCGGTTCCTCGATGAAGAACGGACGCAACGGCTCCAGCAGCGGCGCGAGCCGGCGGGCGTTGGCCAGCGTCAGCCGTCCGTGGAAGTCGACCGCCACATCCCGGTTCGGCCCGAGCACCTCGCGTGCCGCGGCCACGCGCCCGAGCACGGCGTCGATCTCTGCGACCGTGCCCACCGGGCCCATCGAGCCGCAGGCATTCATCTTCACTGCGGTAAGGCCGACATCGATCTGGGCCTGGATGGCTTCGGCGACACCGCTCGGGTCGTCGCCGCCAACCCAGCCGTACACGCGGATGCGGTCGCGGACCGCACCGCCGAGCAGCTCGTAGACGGGGACGCCAAGAGCCTTGCCCTTGATGTCCCACAGTGCCTGGTCGATACCGGAGACGGCGCTGCCGAAGACCGGGCCGCCGCGGTAGAAGCCGCTCTTGGTCAGGACCTGCCAGTGGTCCTCGATGCGTCCCGGGTCGCTGCCGACGAGGTGCTCGGCGAACTGCTCCACGACGGCCCGCACTGCATCCGAGTGTCCTTCAAGGCTGGCTTCGCCCCAGCCGACGACACCGGAGTCCGTCTCGATCCGCACGAAGAGCCATCGGGGGGGAACCAGGAACGTCTCGACCCTGCTAACGCGCATGAGCGCCAGTCCCCTCGGAGATCGCAGTGACTATTCGCTCGACGATCTGTTCGGGAGTCTCGGCGATGTCCAGGGTCAGACCGGGTTCGTCGGAGGTCCGCTCCTCGAGAACCTCCAGCTGGCTGGGCAGCAGCGAGGCCGGCATGTACTCGTGCCGTCTGGCCGTGATCCGGGCCTGGATGAGGTCGATGTCGCCGTTGGCGAAGATGGTGAGCATCGTGGGCGCGTGCTCTCGCAGCAGGTCGCGGTAGCTGCGTTTGAGCGCCGAGCAGGCCACGACAACCCCGGAGTCGCCGGCGAGCGCAAGCTGTTCGCCGACGGCGTGCAGCCAGGGCACTCGCTGCGCGTCGGAGAGTGCCTGGCCCGACGCCATCCACTCCTTGTTGCTCCTCGAGTGCAGGGTGTCGCCGTCGATGAACGGCACGCCGAGGCGCTCGGCCAGCAGGAGGCCGATCGTGGTCTTGCCCGAGCCCTGCATGCCCATGATGATCATCGGCGGGAGGTGATGCTTGTTCAGACGACTCATCATGCTCAGCCCTTCGTCGCACCAGCGGTGAGGCCGGCCACGATGTACTTCTGGGTGAACAGGGCGATCACCATGATGGGGACCGTGACGACGACGGAGGCCGACATCAGGCCGCCCCAGTCGATGCTGGCGTAGGAGACGAAGTTGAAGATCGCCACCGGCAGCGTCTTGGTGTTCGCGCCCGCCAGCACCAGGGCGAACATGAAGTTGTTCCACGAGAAGATGAAGGAGAGTATTCCGGCGGTCGCCAGTCCCCCGACCGAGAGCGGGAGCGTGATCCGCAGGAAGGCACCGATGGCGGTGAGCCCGTCGACCTGGGCCGCGTCCTCGAGCTCTGTGGTCATCGAGTCGAAGAACGACATCATGATGTAGACGATCAGCGGCAGCGCGACGAACATGTGGGACAGGATCAGGACGCTGAAGCCGCCCACCAGGCGCAGGTTCGCGAAGATGAAGTACCAGGGGACCAGCAGGCTCACCCCGGGGATGATGCGGGCCATCAGCACCACCATCGCCGACTTGCCCATGCTGAACCGGCTCATGGCGTAGGCCGCCGGCACCCCCAGGATCAGCGACAGCACCGTGGAGGCCAGTGCCACCCAGAAGCTGTTGAAGATGAAGTCGAAGTAGTTGTTGCGCCCGAGGACGTTCTTGTAGTTGTCCAGCGTCGGGGTGAAGAAGAAGGTCTTGCCCGAGTCGTAGATGTCGACATTCGTCTTGAAAGAGGCCACCAGCATCCACACCAGCGGAGCGATGAACAGCACCACTGTCGTGGTCAGCACGACCACCCGAAAGATCGGGTAGGCACGCTTCTTGCGACGCCGTCGGGGAAGCGCATGCTGCGAGCTGTCCTCCGGCACAACGGGGGTGGTGGGAGCGGTGCTGATAACAGTGTTGGTGTCGGTCATGACCGGTCTGCCTTCCGCCGGTAGGTGACCATCCACATGATCGCGATGATGAGCAGGAAGAACAGGATCAGCACGGTCGAGGCGATCCCGTAGTCGTTGTAGTCAAAGCTCAGGCCGAAGGCGTACACGTTCAGCGTCTCCACCTCGTGGAACGAGCCGCCGCCCTTGCCCTTGGTCGAGTAGAGGATGTCGAAGGTCTTCAGCGCGTCGATCCCGCGCAGCACGATGGCAACGATGACCGTCGACCGCAGCAGCGGGAGGGTGATGTACCGGAACCGTTGCCAGGCGTTCGCGCCGTCGATGCGGGCCGCTTCGTCCGGCTCCTCCGACAGGGAGGTCAGGCCGGCGAGCAGGATCAGGACGACCATCGGGGTCCACTGCCAGACGTCCACGAAGATCAGGGTGGGCAGGGCCGTCGTCTCGCCGGACAGCCAGGGTTGGGCGGGGATGCCGAACCAGCTCAGCATCTGGTTCGCGAAGCCGATGTTGGGGTCGAAGATCAGGCGCCACATCATGCCGACGGCGACAGGGGTTGCTACCAAAGGCAGCAGGATCGCGACGCGGACCCACTTCTCCCCCTGGAACGGCCGCCAGAGCAGCAGCGCAATCCCCATGCCCAGCACCATCTCGGCGGCCACCGCGCCGCCGGTGAAGGTGAACGTGCGCAGTACCGCGGGCCAGAACCGCACCGTGTCACCAAAGACGCTCAGGTAGTTCTCGAGCCCGACGAACTTTGACTCCGCCCGCACCGATCCCTGGGAGTCAGTGAGGCTCAGGTAGATGGTCCAGGCCAGCGGGACGGCAATCAGCAACCCGACGAAGATCATCGCGGGGGCTGCGAAAAGCCATTTGCGGTGTCGGTTGAGCCAGGTGGAGTACGGCTTCCACGCGGCGGCCCTGGTGGTGACCGTGCCGATCATCGTTACCTCGCACTACTAGAACCAGTTGGAACGGGTCACGGGCGGATGACCGACGTCAGCACAGAAGGCTGACTTGGCCGGTCATCCGCCCGGTTCCTTACTTCTCGGCGTCCAGGAGCTTCTGGAACGAGGCACTGGCCGCATCGGCGGCTGCGCCGGAGTCCCCACCGGTGATGGCGACCACGATGGGGTTTCCCACGATGTCGCGCGCCTCGGGCACCTTGATCACCAGGGGTCGGTCATGGCCGACTCCGTTCTTGGTGCTGACGGCGATGGCCGCAGCCAGGTCCGCCGGGTACGTGGAGATCCCTGCCGGGTCGTTCCAGACCGAGGCGCGAGCCCCGGGAACTCCGGCCTTCTGGATCTCCAGCGTCATGGCGTTGCTGGTGGCCCACTCGATGAACTTCCAGGCGTTCGCCTGGTTGGGAGACGCCTCGTTGACCCCTAGCGCCCAGGACGGCACGTTGTACGCCTTGGATCCGCCGGCACCGGCTGGCATCGGGGCGAACCCGACTGTCTTGGCAACCTTCGACTTGACCGGGTCTGTTGCGTTCTTGTAAAGGCTGTCGGCCTCGGTGTAGAACCCCGCCTTGCCCTGGGTGAAGATGGCCATCGCCTCAGGCCAGCTCATGTCCGTGCTGACGTTTGCGGGCCCGTAGTTGTGGATCAGGCCGCCGTAGAAGGCGTAGGCCTTCTTGGCCGCGTCACTGGCAATGCCGGACTTGCCGTTCTCGTCGACGAAGTCACCGCCGAAGCTGTAGAGGAAGCTTGAGAACTGGGTCACTGCGGGCGACTTCCCGGTGCGCGCGACGAAGCCGGCAACGCCAGGGTTCTGCGCCTTGATCGCCTTGGCCGCGGCCTGGAGCTCGTCCATGGTCTTGGGAACCTCGAGCCCGGCCTTCGCCAGCAGGTCCTTGCGGTAGTACAGGACCTCCTGCTCGGTGATGATCGGAACGCCCACGACCTTGCCCTTGTAGGTCGTCGTCCCGACCGGGCCGGACTGGAAGTCATCCCATGCCCAGGTTTTGTTGCCCTTGACGTCAGTGCTGAGATCCGCCAGGTAGCCGTTCTTGGCGAACA
>JBDTOA010000040.1:0-12599 GCA_039933475.1 Dermatophilaceae bacterium | reverse complement strand
TGTTCGCCGAGGAGAAGCTCAACTCCGGCGACAAGGTCGACATGAAGCTCAAGCGCGAGCTGTGGTGGATCTCCCAGGACGGCAAGAACGCCAAGAACCACCTGCTCGAGGCAAACCTTCGCCTGGTCGTCTCCCTGGCCAAGCGCTACACAGGTCGCGGCATGCTCTTCCTGGACCTGATTCAGGAGGGCAACCTCGGTCTGATCCGCGCCGTCGAGAAGTTCGACTACACCAAGGGTTTCAAGTTCTCGACCTACGCCACGTGGTGGATTCGCCAGGCGATCACCCGCGCGATGGCTGATCAGGCACGAACCATCCGGATCCCCGTGCACATGGTCGAGGTGATCAACAAGCTCGCCCGTGTCCAGCGCCAGATGCTGCAGGATCTGGGCCGCGAGCCCACCCCCGACGAGCTCGCGAAGGAGCTCGACATGACGCCTGAGAAGGTCGTCGAGGTCCAGAAGTATGGGCGCGAGCCGATTTCGCTGCACACACCGCTGGGCGAGGACGGTGACAGCGAGTTCGGCGACCTGATCGAGGACTCTGAGGCCGTCGTGCCAGCCGATGCCGTGTCGTTCACGCTCTTGCAGGAGCAGCTGCACTCGGTTCTTGACACGCTCTCAGAACGTGAGGCGGGCGTCGTATCGATGCGGTTCGGTCTGACAGACGGTCAGCCGAAGACGCTCGACGAGATCGGCAAGGTCTATGGCGTGACTCGTGAGCGGATCCGTCAGATCGAGTCCAAGACGATGAGCAAGCTTCGCCACCCGTCGCGTTCTCAGGTGCTTCGGGACTACCTGGACTAAGCCTCAGCCCCGAACTGGCACCAGGGTCGGCGGTTGTGCCAGTCGCGGACCATTCGCCGCAAGTCAGGAAGGCCCCCTCGCAGGGCAACCACAGGGACAGAAATGACGGATGGATCGTTGGTCGTCGGCACCGACGGCGCCTGCCTCGGCAACCCCGGGCCGGCCGGGTGGGCGTGGGTGGACGAGCACGGCAGCTATCACGCGTCCGGCCAGGTCCTCGGCACGAATAACATCGGCGAGCTGCGGGCCGTCCTTGACGCCCTTCGGGACCATACAGATGTTGCCCATCTGGTTATCCAGATCGACTCGACGTACGCCCGGGACTGTTCCACCACCTGGCGCGCCGGCTGGGAGCGCAACGGCATGCGCAACTCCAAACGCCAACCGGTTGCCAACGCCGGCATCATCAAAGACATCTGGGCTGCGCTCGACGGCCGAAGCGGCAAGGTGGAGTTCGTCAAGGTGCCCGGCCATGACCCCACCAACCAGTTCCCGCTCAACACCGCAGCCGACATCCTGGCCAACGATGCCGCAGAGCAGGCGTCGAGAGGGGTGCTCGTCGACAACATGGCAACGATCGACCTGACCACTGTCAAGCCGCGGACGACCTCGTTCGGCAA
This sequence comes from Dermatophilaceae bacterium, assembly GCA_039933475.1. GTDB lineage: Bacteria > Actinomycetota > Actinomycetes > Actinomycetales > Dermatophilaceae > UBA4719. Next base: position 11,173 of record JBDTOA010000040.1, on the reverse strand, counting down.
ATGGTAAAGCCCTGGTACTCGTTTGTTGGGGAATCTAACCGTTTGACCGATACCCACTAGGGTATTCGGGCGGGATTTGGTCAAGAGCACCCCATGAACTGCCCATAGTTGTTAGAACTGGCCCCATGATCCAGCCAAGCCTGAACGCCTGGCGAGAGATGGGGTACTGATGATCCTCCTGACCGTAGGGACCTTGTACGTTCTGACGTCCGTTCTGGTGGTGTCGGTCGACTCGATGGCCATGCGGTGGGTGGAAAAGGGTCAGTCGGACCCGTTTCGCAACCTGGACGACGTGTCCATGGCCCGACTGCGGGTCTGAGACCTGATCCCGCGCGCTCCCCTCCCTGAACCGACGTCGTTCAAGGCCGGCGCTGGAACCAACGTTCGAACGTGCCGTTCGCAAAGCGCGATGGGGCGCCAAGGCGCCAGGCAATTGCGGCTCCCATTGCTCGTAGCTGAGCCCTGCCGTCGCTCGACCACAGGGCCGCCCGCACACGGTCCTGCGGGCGGCGGCTTGCCGCCGCGGCTCTGAACACCTGCCGGGCGTCTTCAGCGAAGCCGTCAGCGACTGCTCCCGGCGCTTCCGGCGCCGCATAGCGTGAGTTTTCCAGGGTTCCTACGACTCTCCCGAGAGCCTCAGATGCCGTGCCATAGAGGCGAGCCTCCCGGTCGTAGTACGTGCGTAGCTGGCGTGGGGTGCGGCTGGGCGCCCGTGCAATCCCCAGATCGTTCAGCGAAGACGTCAGGCGTGCCCATTCCACCTCGACCCGTTGGGCCGATGTGCCTGCGGACCTCAACCTGCGGCGATGACGCCACTGGGCCGCAGTCGCCACGACCAGCGACCCCAACAGGCCGAGCGAGAAGGCGAGAAAGACGAGTCCCCAGCCGCTGGTCAGCCACCCGAGCACTGAGGACAGACCAGACCGGGCTTGTGCGCTCCCGTCCGTGCCTGCCGACGGATCAACCAGCTTCTTGGGAGTCTGCTGGCCTCGCGCAGTCGTGCCGGTGCCTGGTTCTGTTCCGTCGCCTGCTGAACCTCCGGAAGAGTTCGCCGGGATGGCATAGGCCGGAGGCGTGGCTCGCGACGGCGTTGGTTCGAAACGGGTCCACCCGATGCCATCGAGATAGAGCTCCGGCCAGGCGTGGGCATCCGACGCCACGACGGTCCACACGCCGATCTTGGACCGGGTTCCGGGTAGGAAGCCGATCGCCATGTGCGCCGGAATGCCCGCGGCCCGGGACATCATCACCATCGCAGTGGCGAACTGTACGCAGTAGCCCTTCTTGGTCACCAGGAAGTTCGTCAGAGGATCGAAGCCGGCGTCCTTCCCCGAGCGGTCCTTGGCGGGTGGGGCCAGGGTCAGCGAGTAGGTGAAACCTCCCGTGGCCCGGAGGTACTGCTGAATTGCCATGGCCTTGCCGTAGTCCGAGGTCTTGCCTGCGGTGAGGCGCTCGGACAGCGCGGTGATCGGTTCGGTGGACGGCCCGTCCAGCTTCAGGTCGACGTTGAAGGCAGGGCGGTCCAGGTCACTGATCGAAGGAGTGTCGTCCAGCATCGCCGCGGTAGGGCTCAGCCGCCAGTACTGAGCCGTGTAGCCGTCGGGACGCTCCCCAACTCGGACGTTCTGGGTCTGGGGCTCCGCCCCCCACGGGATGCCGTTCAGCTCAACGGAGGCCAAGGGATAGCCAACGGCGAGGTTGGGGTCGATGAGCCTGTTGTGATCGACGACCATCGTGAAGCGTGTCTTCGGGACGCTGGGCAGAAGCCCGAGGGGTGAGGGCACGTCTGGGTGCTCGGACAGGGTCAACGACCCACCAAAAGGCAACCACACGCCGGGCGCGGAGCGATAGAAGGAGCTGACAGCGACTCGCAGCGGCGGCGGTGAGCCGTCCGTGGTCGTGTACTCCAGGATGGGGGCAGTGCCCTGGTCGACCAGGTCATCGGCCAGGTTGATGCTCAGCGAGAAACCCACTACGCCGGAGGAGCTGCCGTTGGCCGCAGGACTACGCGCGAGTCCTGAAGCGAGGAACGTCGGATGCAGGTGGGGCAGGCTGGCCGGCAAGGCGACGGCGGCGAAAAGCGCGGCCAGGCCGAGGGCCCGGGCGATCGAGGCATAGCCGTAGACACCCTGCGCGTCGCGCCTGTCCAGGACCGGCGTACGCGCCACCGCCGAGGTGGTGGCCCACCGACGCAGACTGGCACTGCCCTGCCGGCCGACGAGAAGAAGCCACATCGCCGCAGCCGCGACGAAGAAGAAGAGGGGCAGGGACGAGCCGCTGTTTGCAGCCGACGCGAGGAACGCCGTGAGCAGAGGCAGGCCGGCAAGACAGGGGGAGTGGCGCGTGACGGCGAGGTAGTCAACTGACAGGGCGACAAGACCGAGTGCGCAACCCACGACAAGGATCAGCCCCGGTGTTGACGGTGCTGGCGCGGCATAGCTCTGAACGGCATTGAGCGCCTCGCTGATCCGCCTGCCGGCAAACCTCAGGGTCTCCAGATACGGGAGGCCGTGCCAGAGGTGGTCGCGACCATAGATCCAGCTCGCCGCCAGGCTGGCACACGCCAGCTGGGCCGCCAGGACCTGCCAGCCGCGCAGGGAGAGGGATCTGGCCACGAATCCGCTGACCGCGATTGTCACGAGCAGCAACACGGTCCCACCGAGCCAGGTCGGCTTGGCCAGCAGGGTGGAGACCGGCCAGGCTGCCGTCAGCGTTGCCACCGCGGCGAGTGTCGCGTCAACGCCGTAACCCTTCATCGGAGCCTTCATCTCAAGGCCTCGGTTCTCTGCGCTCTGGGAGCCGACGCGGCGTTCCATGCCTTCGCCACCGTCATGCCTGAGCCCACGATGCAGGTGCTCCACCCGGCTGTGCCAAATCGGGTGGCGATGGCGAGCGTCTGGTCGGAGGGGGGCCCAGGTTGCCCCCGGGCGAAGCTGGCCGAGTCGAGCAGCAGCAGCAGCCCGGTGGCTCCGGAGTGGCGCAGCTCGGCCATCCGTTGCAGCGCGTCGTCGTCACGGTCGGTGACGATGGCGACCACTAGACCACCGGCTGCCGTCAGCAGCTGCGCGCATCTGAGGACTTCCTCCAGCTCGCGGTTCGGGCCGGGCTGCGCTACGGCAAGCGAGGCGAGCGCATTGTCGATCTCGATGGTCTGGGTTGCCTCGCCCCCGGCGATGGTCTCTCTCGTCACGACGTGCAGCGCGTAGCTGTGCTCGGAGAAGTGGGCGGCGATGGAGGCGGCCGCGGTGACTGCCCACTCGAACGAGCCCAGAGTCCCGGAGCCCTGGTGTCCGCCGACGCGCGAGTCCATGACGATGACCGTGCGACGCCGCGCCGGGCGGTCTTCCTGGCGCACCATCAGCTCGGATCGGTGAGCAGTGGTCGGCCAGTGGATTCGGCGCAGGTCATCGCCATCGTGGTAGGTGCGGATAGATGCGTCGTCCTCGCCATGCAGGGCGACCATGAAGGGAATGGCGCCCTCCGCGCCCAGGCCGTTTGCGCGGGGTCGACCGGCGCCAAGAGCCTCGACCCGAGGCAGGATCAGGATGTCGGTCGTGCCGGGTAGCGAGGCGGCTACGGTGGCCAGCCCGAACGGGTCACGCACGCGCAACGTCAGTGGGCCCAGGCGGTGCCGCCCACGCAGGTGTGAGCGGATCTGGTAGTTCACCTCCCGGATCTCACCCGGGGCCATGGGCGGCAGGACGAATCGCGGTCCCTCTCCGAGCAGGTGATCCACGCGTTCCTCGGCCAGCTGGAGCTGGCTGCGCTGCCCCGACGTGTTCTCGAAGATGACCTCGACCCTGGCGCTCTGGTCGACACCGAGCACTACCGGCTCGATGATGCGGGTGACGGCCACTTCGTCGCTGCTCCTTGTGGCCAGTGCGGCCAACAAGGGCAAAGTGGTCAGCAAGACACCCACACGCATGATGTCGGGGAACCCGAGCGCAAATCCTCCGACCGTCAGGGTCACGCCTGCCGCCACGAAGGCACGGCCGCGGGTCGTGAACTTGTCCCGGATGCGGGTCATCTCGTGCACCCTCCTGTCCCGCTGCCGTTCAGCGACCCGACGAGGGGATGGGGACACGTCGTACGACCTCTTGCAGGACGTCGGTGCTCGTGCGTCGGGCCACCTGACTCTCGCCGGACGTGATCATCCTGTGGGCCAGTACCGGATCGACCAGCACCTGAACATCGTCAGGCAGCACGTGGTCGCGCCCCGCCAGGGCGGCGTAAGCCCGGGCCGCTCGAAGAAGGTGAAGGCTGGCTCGCGGAGATGCGCCAAGGCGGAGCGCCGGAGCTGCCCGGGTCGCGGTGGCGAGGTCAACGATGTACGCCTTGATAGCGGGGCTCGCGTAGATGGTTCGAACGACCTCGATCAGCTGGGCCACGGTGTCCCCGTCGGTCACCGGCATCATCGCGTCCAGCGGGAAGGCGCCGCCGTGGCTGTCCAGCATCGCGACCTCGGCCGCCGCGGACGGGTAGCCCATCGAGATACGGGCCATGAAACGGTCGCGCTGTGCCTCGGGCAGGGGATAGGTGCCCTCCATCTCGACCGGGTTCTGGGTGGCCATGACGATGAAAGGCCTGCCTAGCTTGTAGGTCTGCCCGTCGACGGTGACCTGGCCCTCCTCCATGCACTCCAGCAACGCCGACTGGGTCTTGGGGGACGCCCGGTTGATCTCATCGCCCACCACGACGTTGGCAAAGATCGCCCCCCGCCTGAACTCGAAGTCGTGCAGGTCCCGGTTGAAGACGCTGACACCGGTGATGTCGCTGGGCAGCAGGTCGGGGGTGAACTGGACGCGACGCACGGAGCAGTCGATGGCCTTGGCCAGAGCCTTGGCCAGCATGGTCTTGCCCACGCCGGGGACGTCCTCGATCAGCAGATGCCCTTCAGCGAGCAGAACGGTGATCGCTGTGTTGATGACGTCAGGTTTACCTTCGATGACCGTCGACATGGCGACGCGCATCTTCGCGGCCACCTCGGACACGAACTCGAGTCCATCGGCTCCAACGAGCTTGGGCACGACGTGATCCTCGACAAATCCTTCGCGTGCGGCGCCAATCGTGCTCAAGATACCTCCCCGGCTTGTTCCACTGATCCTCCACCACATCGCCGGCTACGTCATCGGCGCCCACGCTTTTTTGCGCGCGTCACCCATTTTAGGTGCAGCGGCCGTCAGCGCTGGTGCTTCGCCTCTGCCGGCCTTCCGCCGCCGCCGAACCCGCGCCGTTGACGTTGTTTCTGGTATTTTTCCCTCCACCTGACAATCCCCACTCTGACCTGCGCAAACATGTCAGCTGTTCGGCTATATTTCGCAAGGTATCGGCAAACGTGGTGCAAAGTGGAGTAAGGTGGGGAATCGCGGTAGAGCGTTGCTTTCAACGACCGGAACGGCCATCGAACGGGGAGGAGACGCTGTGTTGTTCCTCGGCACGTACACCCCCCGGCTCGACGAGAAGGGGCGCCTGTTCCTGCCGGCCAAGTTCCGGGACCGTCTGGCCGGTGGCCTCGTCGTCACCAAGGGTCAGGAGCGGTGCCTCTACGTGTTCCCGATGGACGAGTTCACCCGGCTGGCCGAGGAGATGCGCAAGGCCCCGCTTACCGTCAAGCCCGCTCGCGACTACCAGCGCATGTTCTTGTCCGGTGCATCGGACGAGATTCCGGACAAGCAGGGCCGAGTGACGGTCCCAGCCGGGCTGCGGCAGTACGCCGGGCTGACGCGGGACTGCACGGTCATCGGCGCCGGGTCTCGCATCGAGGTGTGGGACACGGCCGCGTGGGACAGCTACCTCCAGGGCAACGAGCAGAGCTTCGCCGACCAGTCCGAAGAGGTGATACCCGGACTCATGTAACCCGCGCCGGCCGGCCAGGCCCCTGAGGCCCGGTCTCCACCCGCTTCGCGTCCCGACGTCACTTCCCCGATGTCGGGCCGCACCTCCTTGAAGCGGTTGGAGACCTGACTCCAGGGCCCGGACCACGGCAAACCTCGACGAAAGAAGCCCCCAGAACCACAACTAGCCAGGAAGACACACCGATGGACACTCGCGGGACAGGGCAGGCCCGGCACGTCCCTGTTCTGCGCGAGCGCATCCTTGAGCTGCTGGCCCCCGCGCTGCAGGATGCCGGATCGGTGTTGGTGGACGGCACCGTGGGGATGGGCGGTCACAGCGAGCTGATCCTCGAGCAGTGCCCGGGCGCGCGAGTCGTCGGGATCGACCGCGACCGCGACGCCCTTGACCTGGCCGGAGAGCGCCTGGCCCGCTTCGGTGACCGGTTCACTGCGGTTCACGCCGTCTTTGACGAGCTTCCGCAGGTTCTGACCGACCTTGGCCTCACCCGCCCATCGGGGCGGGCTCGCGTGTCCGCTGTACTGCTCGACCTCGGAGTCTCCTCCTTGCAGCTCGACGAGGAGGAGCGTGGCTTCGCCTACCGGCACGACGCACCCCTGGACATGCGGATGGACCAGAGCGCCGGTATCACTGCCGCGGAGGTCCTCAACACCTACGACCAGGGCGACCTTGAACGCATCCTGCGCGAGTACGGGGAAGAGCGTTTCGCCAGGCGAGTGGCGTCGGCCATCGTGCGCGAGCGTCAGCAGGATCCGTTCACGACGTCAGCCCGGCTGGTCGAGCTCCTACGCTCAGCGATTCCGGCAGCATCGCAGAAGAGCGGCGGGCATCCCGGCAAACGCACCTTCCAGGCACTGCGGATCGAGGTCAACGCCGAGCTCGGCGCCCTGAAGAGCGTGCTTCCGCAGGCCGTCGACGCCCTCCGTATGGGCGGCCGGATCGCGGTCCTGAGCTACCACTCGCTTGAGGACCGGCTCACCAAGCAGGAGCTGGCGCGGGGTGCCCATGACAGCACCCCGGACGGTCTGCCGGTCTCCCTGCCCGAGCATGCGCCCTACCTACGTCTGCTTACTCACGGAGCCGAGGAACCGGGCCCCGCGGAGATCAGTGCCAACCCGCGCGCGGCCTCGGCCCGTCTGCGTGCAGCAGAGCGAACACGGATCTCGAAGGGATCTCACGCATGAGTCAGATGACATCAGCAGCGCGAGCTGGTGCCCGACCCCTGCACCGGCCAGCTACGGCCACCCCGAAGCTGCGGGTCGTCACCGGGGCAACGCCCCGGCGTGGTGCAGCCTTCGGGATCATGTGTGCGACCCTGCTGGCCGCCGGGCTGATCGGGCTCCTCCTGCTCAACACCGCTCTGGCCCAGGGCTCATTCGTCCTGCATGACCTTCGGGCAGCCTCGGGTCGCCTGCTCGACACCCAGGACGTCCTGACCCAGTCCCTGGAGGCCTCGGCGTCACCGGCAAGCCTGGCGGCGAAGGCGGCCAAGATGGGGATGGTGCCCTCACAGTCAGCGGCCTTCCTGCGCCTCTCGGATGGCAAGGTCATCGGCGTGGCGAAACCGGCGTCAGCGGGGCACGGCTTTACCGTGGTGCAGACGGCATCGTCCTCTCATGTTGTCGCGCCAGCGGCAGCGGCGGCGGCACGAACGACGGCCAAGCCCGCATCGAGGTGAGCACGTTGACGCAGACCCGAGGCAGAGGCCCGGGCCACGCTCGCCCCACCCGCGCGTCGGACCCTGCCCATCTGCGCGGACGTCGGCCACCGCGGCCGGTGCGTCTTGGCATCGCCCACCCGGCCCGTCGTGTCCGGTTCCTTCTGCTGACCGTGCTCTTCGTCTTCAGCCTCTTTGCCGCACAGCTGCTCCGGCTCCAGGCCCTTGACTCCTCGACGATGGCCAGCGCGGCCCTGAAGAGTCGACTGAGCGTTGTTGTCGTGCCCGGGCTGCGCGGCAACATCACGGACTCCAAGGGCGTCGTGCTGGCCACCAGCATCGAGCGACGCAATGTCACCGCCGACCAGGTCGCCGTGCCGAAGTACAAGAAGAAGGGACTGGAGGTCGGCGTGGCAGGGGCGGCGGCAGACCTCGCCCCAATCCTCGGTCAGTCGGCTGCCAAGCTTTCCGCGACCCTCACCGGCTCTCGTCGCTTCGTGTATGTCGCCAAGGGCATCACCCCTCTGAACTGGCGCAAGATCCAGGCTCTGGGGATCCCGGGGGTCTTCAGCGAGCCAACCTCGGCGCGTTCCTACCCCACATCATCGGCGGCAGCCTCACTCGTGGGCTGGGTGGGCGCCGACGGATCAGGCGGAGGCGGCCTGGAGCTGCTGCTGAACGAGACTCTGGACGGCAAACCCGGCGAGTCAACCTATGAACAGTCCGCTGACGGGCGCATCATCCCGACGGGTGCCCAGCAGATCACGCCGGCGGTTCGCGGCTACGACGTCCGACTGACGATCGACAGCGACCTGCAGTGGTTCGCCCAGAACGCCATCGCCCTGAAGGTCGACGAGACCCAGGCACTGTCGGGCACCGTCGTCGTCATGAGGGTCAAGACCGGTGAGCTCGCGGCGGTCGCCTCCTACCCGACGTTCGACCCCAACAAGATCGCCAAAGCCACCGGAAACCTCAGCAACAAGGCCTTCGGCGAGGCGTTCGAACCAGGATCCATCGCCAAGGTCATGACGGCAGCAGCAGCCCTGCAGGAGGGCGTTGCGACGCCGGCGACACCGGTGGTGGTTCCAAACCGGCTCAGCCGCGCGGGTCAGTCGTTCAGGGACTCCCATGACCACGCCGTCGAGAAGCTGACCTTCGCGGGCGTGATCGCCCAGTCAAGCAACATCGGCACCATGATGGTCGGCGAGAAGGTCCCACCGGCCAAGCTGGAGAAGTACTTCCGAGCCTTCGGTGTCGGACAGCTGTCCGGAGTCCAGTTCCCCGGCGAGACAGCCGGGCTTTTCGCAAAGTCCAAGGACTGGAGCGGCTCCCAGCGCTACACGGTGATGTATGGCCAGGGTCTGGCCGTCAACGCCATCCAGGCCGCCGGGGTGTTCCAGACCGTTGCCAACGGGGGGGTGCGCGTGCCTCCCACCCTGCTGGCCGGGACCGCGGGCGTCGACGGCACGTTCGCCGGAACCGAGCCCACCAAACCCGTGCGCGTCATCTCCAAGCCGGTTGCCACCAAGCTGAGCCAGATGCTCGAGTTCGTCGTGGGGGACGGCGGGACGGCAAAGCAGGCCGAGATCCCCGGCTACCGTGTCGCGGGCAAGACAGGGACCGCGGACAGGGTCGCCGCCAACGGCCGATATTCCGGCAAGACGGCGTCGTTCATCGGTTTCGCCCCGGCCGACAAGCCTGAGTTCGTCGTCGCCGTGATACTGCAGAACCCGATCCGCGGCTACTTCGGCGGGTCCACGGCCGGCCCGGTATTCAAGGACGTCATGACCTACGCGCTGCAGGAGTTCGCCATTCCTCCGACCGGCACGCCTCCGCCGGTCATGAAGCTCAAGGTCGACGACGCGCCCGCGTCGGCGGACAAGGCCGAGGCAGCGCTGAAGGCCGACTCGGGTCTCCAGGGCCCAGCCCGCTCAAGGTAACGTCGCCCCGTGGTTGAAGCCCTGAACGCGTCCCCGCGTCCCCGATCGACGCGCGCCACCAGCCTGCAGGAGGTGGCCGCGAGCGCGGGCGTGTCAACGACCCCTGCCGGCATCGCAAGCCAGATCGACGCCGACGTGGTCGTGACCGGAGTCTGCCTTGACTCGCGGGCAGTAAGACCCGGTGACCTGTATGCCGCCCTCCCGGGGGCAACCGTCCACGGTGCCAGCTTCGTCGAGGCGGCAGTCCGGCTCGGCGCGGGCGCCGTCCTCACGGACCCGGCCGGAGCGAAGCTGCTCGCCCTCAGCGAGCTGCCGGTGCCCGTTCTTGTCGTATCGGACCCTCGAGCCCGCCTCGGTGAGGTTGCCGCTCTGGTCTACGGTCACGCCAGCCAGAAGCTGACCATGCTGGGGATAACGGGGACCAACGGCAAGACGACGACGGCCTACCTGCTCGACTCGGCGCTCCGCTCAATGGGACACGTGACCGGCCTGATCGGGACGGTCGAGACGCGGATCGGCGAGCAACGCATCAAGAGCGTCCGGACCACGCCCGAGTCCGCGGACCTGCACGCCTTGTTCGCCGTCATGCTCGAACGTGGCGTGGACACCTGCACCATGGAGGTGTCCAGCCATGCCCTGGCGCTGCACCGCGTCGACGCGGTGCGCTATGACATCGCCGCCTTCACCAACCTGTCCCAGGACCATCTGGACTTTCACGGGTCGATGGAGTCGTACTACCTCGCCAAGGCCTCGCTGTTCACGCCCGAGCGGGCGGAGCGGGCGGTGGTGTGCGTTGACGACGAGTGGGGTCAGCGCCTGGCCCGTGACTGCGCAGTACCGATGGTCTCGGTCTCCTCGCGCGAGGATGTCCGGGCCGACTGGCAGATCCATGCCGCGAGGCCAGGTGCCTCCGAGTTCGAGCTGATCGGTCCGGGCGGCGCACTCTCCCTGCGCTCTGCTCTGCCCGGTGACTTCAACCGGGTCAACACCGCGGTGGCCGCCCTGGTCCTGATGGCTGCCGGTTACGCCGCTGAAGCGGTCGAGAAGGCTCTGGCGACCGATCCGCAGGTGCCGGGCCGGATGGAGCGAGTGCTCCCGGATGGGGTCGCATCGCCGGAAGTGGCGGGCCAGAGCCGGATGCCGCTGGCCATCGTCGACTTCGCCCACACCCCGGATGCGGTGGCCGCAGCCCTCAAGGCGCTTCGTCACGGCACCGCCGGTTCGCTGATCGTCGTACTGGGCGCGGGGGGTGACCGTGACACGGGCAAGAGGGCCGCAATGGGTGAGGCGGCCGCAGCCCACGCTGACCTGGTTCTTGTCACTGATGACAACCCCCGGTCCGAGGACCCCGCAGCCATCCGGGCGGCGGTTCTGGCGGGAGCCATCTCGTGGGACTCGTCCGCTCCACCATTGCCGAGAGTTCGCGAGATCGGCGACCGCGCCACCGCCATTCGTGCAGCAGTCGCCCTGGCTGGCGCCGACGACACGGTGGTGGTCCTGGGCAAGGGGCACGAGAGCGGGCAGGAGATCGCAGGGGTGGTTCATCCCTTCGACGACCGTAAAGAGCTCAGAGCCGCCTTGGCCGAGCGTTCCGCCTCCACTGGGGGCGCCGTTGGCCATGGGCCCGGCACAACACCCACCCACATCACACCCAGCGACATCACACCTAGCGACATCACACCTAGCGACATCACACCCACCGACGCCACTTCCCGCGAGGCCA
>JBDTOA010000039.1:0-12659 GCA_039933475.1 Dermatophilaceae bacterium | reverse complement strand
ACAAGCTCACCGAGCTCTCGATCGCCCCCCTGCTCAGCCAGGCGATCCGCGAGGTGTTCGAGGACGGTTCCGTAGCCAGCCTTTTCGACCCTCCCAACTGAGCTAGCTGTACCGCACCGGTCACACGGGTGCTCCGGATTTCCGTATGTCGCGCCGGTTCGCCTACACTTCGCAGGTTGCCTCGGCGAGGGACGCTGCATGACTGGAGCTGGTGAGTTCCGAACCAGTTGACGCAGAAGTCCGTGATCGACGCGGTGGCGCCAGACGCCCCGTTCTTCAGGGTGGACCGCGCTCGCCACGCCTTTGACGGCGTCGTACCGCGTCCCGCGTCGAGGCCCACCGCACAGCGATCACCCACAGACCACCCCGTTCAAGCCGTCCTCACCGGCTGCGGATCCGCACCACGCAACGTAGGAGAACCCCATGACCGAGACCAAGCTCGTCGCCACGATCCGCACGTCCTTCGGAAAGGGTGCCGCCCGAACCGTCCGCCGCGAGGGCAACATTCCCGCCGTCATGTACGGCCACGGCACCGAGCCGGTGCACATCAGCCTGCCCGGCCACCAGACGATGATGGCCCTCAAGCTCACCAACGCGCTGCTCACCATCGAGATCGACGGCAAGGACCAGCTGGCGCTGGCCAAGGACGTCCAGCGCGACGTGATCACCCGCTTCATCGACCATATCGACCTGGTCGTCGTCCGTCTGGGCGAGAAGGTCACCGTCGACGTTCCTGTCCACGTGGTGGGCACAGCCGCTGTGGATACCGTCGTGACGCTCGAGAACAACACGGTTCAGCTCGCCGTCGAGGCCAGCCACATCCCCGAGCGGATCGAGGTCTCGGTCGAGGGTCTCAAGCCCGGCACCCGGCTCCTGGCCGGCGACCTCGTGCTTCCCGAGGGCGCCGAGCTCATCACGGACGCCGACATCCTTGTCGTCAACGTCACGCAGGCCATCTCCGAGGAGGCCCTCGAGGCCGAGCTTGCTGCTGACGTCGCTGGCAACCTCTCTGAGGAGGCCATCGAGGCAGCCGAGGCAGAGGCTGCTGAGCAGGCTGCTGACTCCGAGGCGCTTGCGGCCGACGCTGACAAGGGCGACAAGGCCTGAGCCATTGACGGGTGACCCGGTCCTGACCTCGTCAGGACCGGGTCACCCGACCGCTTGGTGCGTACCCCTTGGAGAACGGACTGGACCTGATGACCCCTTGGCTGATCGTGGGACTGGGCAACCCTGGTCCCGAGTACGCCGGTCACCGCCACAACATCGGCTCCATGGTCGTCGACGAGCTGGCTGCGCGGGCGGGTGCCAACCTGCGCTCGCACAAGGCGCGGGCGGTGGCCTCCGAGGTTCGGATCAGTGTGCCGGCCGGCGGACCTGGGGGAGACCCCGGACCGCGGGCTGTCATCGCCACCCCTCTGACCTACATGAACGAGTCCGGCGGACCAGTAGCAGGGCTGATGTCGTTCTACAAGATCTCGGCCGAGAACCTCGTCGTCATCCATGATGATCTCGACATTCCCTTCGGCGAGGTGCGGCTCAAGCTCGGCGGTGGTGAGGGCGGCCACAACGGTCTGCGTTCAATCACCAAATCCGTTGGCACTAAAGACTATCTGCGCATCAGGGTCGGCATAGGGCGCCCGCCGGGACGGATGGATGCGGCGGACTTCGTGCTCCACGGATTCTCCGGTGCCGAGCGCACCGAGGTGCCACTGATCATCGGGGACGCCGCTGACGCCGCCGAGCACCTCGTCAGCGAGGGTCTGGTCGCAGCACAGCAACACTGGCACTCGCGTTAGGAGCCGTTGCTCAACATGAGCCTCACCCAGCTGCTCGACGTCTTTGTCACCGACCCGGTGGTGGGACGCATCCTGGCCATGCCCGGACCGGGCGAGCGCCCACCTGCAGTCCTGGACGTTGCCGTATCCGCGGGTGCCCGCCCGCCGCTGATCGCCGCACTCGCAGGTGCCCATGACCGCAGCGCCCGTCGCCAGATCCTCGCGGTCACGGCCACGGGGCGCGAGGCCGAGGACCTGGTCGCCGCCTTGCGCTGCTTCCTGCCGGCCGAGGTCGTGGTCGACTTCCCGAGCTGGGAGACGCTCCCGCACGAGCGGCTTAGCCCTCGCAGCGACACCGTGGGCCGGAGGCTGGCCGTTCTGCGCCGCCTCACCCATCCCGACGCGACAGACTCGGCATACGGGCCACTCGCTGTGGTCGTCGCTCCGATTCGCGCCCTGCTGCAACCTCTGGTCAAGGGGCTGGGTGACCTCGTGCCCGTTTCGCTGCGGCCCGGTGACGAGATGCCACTCGGCGAGGTCGTCGAGGCATTGGTTGCCGCCGCCTATACCCGCACCGATCTGGTCGAGCGGCGAGGTGAGTTTGCTGTGCGCGGAGGCATTCTCGACGTCTTCCCGCCCACCGAGGAGCACCCGGTCAGGGTCGAGTTCTGGGGTGACAAGGTCGAGGAGATCCGCTGGTTCAAGGTTGCCGACCAACGAAGCCTCGAGGTTGCCACTCATGGCCTCTGGGCCCCGCCCTGTCGAGAGGTCCTGCTCACCGAGGCCGTGCGCGCCAGGGCAGCCGTTCTGGCCGAACAGCTGCCCGGGGTCGCCGACATGCTGGGCAAGGTGGCGGAGGGGATCGCGGTCGAGGGCATGGAGTCCCTGGCGCCGGCCCTGGTCGATGGCATGGAGAGCCTCCTGGACGTGCTGCCTCAGGGCACGCACGTGGTACTGACCGACCCTGAGCGGGTGCGCAAGCGGGCCCACGACCTCGTCGCCACCAGCGCCGAGTTCCTCGATGCGAGCTGGTCCAACGCTGCGGCCGGCAACGTCGTTCCTGTTGATCTGCACGGGATTCTGGGCCTGGCGTCGTACTGGTCCCTGGCCGACGTCCGCGCCCACGCGCGGAAGATCGGCCGCCCGTGGTGGTCACTGACCAGCTTCGTCAGTGACGCCGAGCTGAGCAGCCCTGGCTCGCTCAGCGCGGACGACCTGACGACGGATGGCGAATATCTCACCGTCGAGACGGTGGACGTTGATGCCTATCGCGGGGACACCGAGCATGCCGTGTCGGATCTGCGGCGCTGGGCCGACCAGGGTTGGCACACCCTCGTCGTGACCGACGGCCGCGGTCTGGCCTCGCGGGTCAGCGAGGTCCTGGCGGAGCACGATGTCCCCAACCACCTCGAGGCCGGCGGTGGCATGCCGGCAACGTTCCCGGCCGGCCTGGTGCACGTGACCACCGGGCCACTGGGACGTGGGTTCGTTGCGCCCGGCGCCAAGCTCGTCGTCGTCACCGAGTCCGACCTGACCGGTGGCAACAGCCAGGGCACGTCCACCAAGGACATGCGCAAGATGCCGTCGCGCCGCCGCAACCAGGTCGATCCCCTGGAGCTGCGCCTCGGTGACCACGTCGTCCACGAGCAGCACGGCGTGGGCAGGTTCATCGAGATGGTGCAGCGCACCGTTGGCGGTGCCACCCGCGACTACCTTCTGCTGGAGTACGGCGCCAGCCGAAGGGGACAACCCGGAGACCGGCTGTTCGTGCCCACCGACCAGCTCGACCAGATCACGCGGTACGTCGGCGGCGAGGCCCCCACGCTGCACAAGCTGGGCGGGGCGGACTGGGCCAAGACCAAGGGCAGGGCAAAGAAGCACGTCAAGCAGATCGCAGGCGAGCTGATCAGGCTCTACAGCGCCCGGATGGCGACCAAGGGGCACGCCTTCGGGCCGGACACGCCCTGGCAGCGCGAGCTCGAGGACGCCTTTGTCTACGTCGAGACCCCCGACCAGCTCAGCAGCATCGACGAGGTCAAGCTCGACATGGAGCGCGAGGTCCCCATGGACCGGCTCATCTGCGGCGACGTGGGGTACGGCAAGACCGAGATCGCGGTGCGCGCCGCGTTCAAAGCCATCCAGGACGGCAAGCAGGCGGCCATCCTCGTACCCACGACCCTGCTGGTGCAGCAGCATTTTCAGACGTTCTCGGAGCGGTATGCGCCGTTCCCTGTGGTCGTCAAGGCGCTCTCGCGGTTCCAGTCCGCAGCTGAGGCCAAGAAGGTCACCGAAGGCCTCGCCGACGGCACCGTCGACCTCGTCATCGGCACGCACCGGTTGCTGTCTGACGAGATTCGGTTCAAGGACCTCGGGCTGGTGGTCGTCGACGAGGAGCAGCGGTTCGGCGTCGAGCACAAGGAACAGCTCAAGCGGATGCGCACGGCCGTCGACGTCCTGGCGATGTCCGCGACCCCGATCCCGCGCACCCTCGAGATGGCCGTCACCGGCATCCGCGAGATGTCCACGATCGCCACTCCTCCGGAGGAGCGGCACCCCGTCCTGACCTTCGTCGGCGCCTACGACGAGAAGCAGATCATCGCCGCGATCCGCCGTGAGCTCCTGCGTGAGGGCCAGGTCTTCCTGATCCACAACAAGGTGTCCTCGATCGAGAAGGCCGCAGCCAGGGTCCGCGAGCTGGTACCCGAGGCCCGGATCGCCACGGCCCACGGTCGGATGCCTGAGCACCGGCTCGAGCAGGTCGTCGTTGACTTCTGGGAGAAGCGCTTCGACGTCCTGGTCTGCACCACGATCATCGAGACCGGCCTGGACATCTCCAACGCCAACACCCTGATCGTCGAACGGGCCGACATGCTCGGGCTCAGCCAGCTTCACCAGCTGCGCGGTCGCGTCGGCCGTGGTCGTGAGCGCGCCTACTCCTACTTCCTCTACCCACCGGAGAAGCCGCTCACCGAGCTGGCCCACGACCGGCTGGCCACCATCGCGAGCCATACCGACCTCGGTGCCGGGATGCAGGTGGCGATGAAGGACCTCGAGATCCGGGGTGCCGGCAACATGCTGGGCGGCGAACAGTCCGGCCACATCGAAGGCGTCGGCTTCGACCTCTACATCCGGCTGGTCGGCGAGGCGGTGGCCAGCTATCGCGGCGAAGGTGATGAGGCCCCGCCGGCCGAGATCAAGATCGAGCTGCCGGTCGACGCGCACCTTCCCCGCGAGTACGTCCCGGGCGAGCGGCTGCGGCTCGAGGCCTACAAGAAGCTCGCAACCGTTCAGGACGCGGAAGGGCTGGCCGAGATCGAGGCAGAGCTGAGAGACCGCTACGGGAACCCGCCCGAGCCCGTGCTCAACCTGCTCGAAGTGGCTCGTCTGCGAACGGTGGCCCGTCAGGCCGATGTGGCCAATATCGGCGTCCAGGGCAAGTTCGTGAGGTTCGGACCTCTCCAGCTGCCCGAGAGCCAGCAGCTGCGGCTCCAGCGGCTCTACCCGGGCACGCTGGTCAAGGACGCGGTACGTACGATCTTGGTGCCCAGGCCGATGACGGCCCGGGTTGGCGGTCAGCCGCTGCGGGACACGGCCGTCCTGCGGTGGGCCATCGACCTGATCCACGCCGTTCTGCTGGATAGCGTGGCCGACGCTGCGCGAGTCGCGGCTACTAAGCCATGATCATTGACGAGTACTCACACCACACGGACGCCTGCTCGGCCGCACCAGCCCCCTCGAGAGGCGAGACGAAAGGAAAGGCCTTGTCGCCTTCGCAACACCATCGCCGCAAGCCAGGCAGCCGCAGCAGACGGTTTCCTGCGGTGCTCCTGACGCTCATGCTCGGGGCAGCTTTTGGGCTGTCCGGCTGCGGAACCCAGGAGCCCAGCGCAGCCGCGATCATCAACGGCACCTCAATCAGCGAGCGCGAGGTTCAGAGCGTGGCCGACGAGGTCAACACCCTGGCCGAGGGCGGTGCCAAGATCAGCTCGAGCAACGCCTTGCTCAGCCTGATCCTTGCGCCCTACGTCCTTGACGAGGCCGAGCGGGTCCACAAGACCATCTCGGAGTCGCAGGCCAAGCAGGTCATCGCGAAGATCGCCCACCCCTCTGCCGCGACCGTCAGGTTCGTCCAGATGCAGCTGGCCGTCCCTGAGCTCGACCAGGCCAGCAAGAACCTCATCGTGGGTCAGCTCGACAAGGCCAGCATCATCGTCAACCCGCGCTACGGCACGCTCGACCTCAAGCAGATAGCGATGAACCCGACCACCCCGAACTGGATCAAGGCCACCAGCGCACCAGCGCCGGCCAAGTGAGGCACACCACCTGTGACTGCACCAACTACTGAACATGCCGGCGACCTGACGGCGGGTCGGCTCACCCTGCTCCTGACCACCCCCCGAATCGCTCCCGGGTTGTTCTCGCGCGATGCCTGGACCGCCCTTGCGGGCGCTGCCCACGTCTTCACCAGGGACGAGGACGAGACCCAGCTGATCGCCATACAGGACTCGGGTATTGCGGCTGCTCACCTCGGTGAGCAGGAGCCGGCTGCGCTCGCCCGCCTCCTTGTGGACCGCACCGCCGACGGTGAGGTGGTGTGGATCGGTTCAGCCGATGGCGACCCAGGACTGACCGACGCGTTGGCCGCCGAGGTCAGCAGCCGTGACCTGCCGCCTGAGATCGAGCTGCTCTTCGGGTCCTATGACGTGCCCGGTTCGCGGTTGCTCGACCTCGTCGCTGTCATGGACCGGCTGCGGTCGCCGGGGGGATGTCCCTGGGATGCCGAGCAGACGCACGAGTCGCTTGTGCCCTACCTCATCGAGGAGGCGCACGAGCTGGTGGAGGCCATCGAGACCGGGGACCGCACCCACATCCAGGAGGAGCTCGGCGACGTTCTCCTGCAGGTGGCGTTTCACGCCAGGATGGCCCAGGAGCACCCGGAGTCGCCGTTCGGGATCGACGACGTCGCCGGGGGCATCGTCGACAAGATGGTCCGACGCCATCCTCACGTGTTCGCCGACGGGGATCCGCTGAGCGCCGGAGACGTTGCGGCCGGCTGGGAGCAGATCAAGGCGGCCGAGAAGCCACACCGGAGCTCCCCCATGGACGGGGTACCAGAGGGTCTGCCAGCCCTGGCCCGTGCGAGCAAGGCGGCAGCCCGGCTGGACCAGGCCGGTTTTGCTGACCTCGCGGGAGCGGCCGCCGAAGGCGAGGGAGTCGGTCCCCGACTGCTCGCGCTGGTGCTCGAGGCCCGCGAGCTGGGAGTCGACCCGGAGGCGGCGTTGCGATCGGTCGTGCGCGAGCTCGAGGCCGCAGCCACGGTCCACCCGGAGTCCTGAACGCCAGACCTGCATCGCGTTGACCCAGGGTCCACTCACGATGCGGGTCGGACACCCGACTGCGAGGCGGGAGCAGTTAGGCTCGGGGGGTAACTATCCGGCACACCGCAGGAGAGCCTTGTGGCCAGCATTGACGCAATCGGCGCGCGCGAGATCCTTGACTCGCGCGGCAACCCAACTGTCGAGGTCGAGGTCGCACTCGACGACGGGACCATCGCTCGCGCCTCGGTTCCCTCGGGCGCCTCGACCGGCGCCTTCGAAGCCTCTGAACGCCGGGACGGTGACTCGAAGCGCTACGGCGGAAAGGGTGTTCAGGAGGCAGTCGACGCCGTAAATGACGAGCTCGAACCCGCACTGGTCGGTTTCGAGGCGAGCGAACAGCGCCTCATCGACGCCGAGATGCTCGCTCTTGACGGCACGCCCAACAAGAGCGCCCTGGGCGCGAACGCGATTCTCGGCGTCTCGCTCGCGGTCGCCCGCGCGGCGGCGGAGTCGGCGAACCTCCCGCTGTTCCGGTACATCGGCGGGCCGAACGCCCACGTCCTTCCGGTTCCGATGTTCAACATCCTCAACGGTGGGTCCCACGCGGACTCCAACGTCGACATCCAGGAGTTCATGATTGCTCCGATCGGCGCGCCGTCCTTCCGGGAGGCCCTGCGTTGGGGCGCCGAGGTCTATCACGCGCTGAAGTCCGTCCTCAAGGAGCGTGGGCTGTCCACCGGGCTCGGTGACGAGGGCGGCTTCGCGCCCAACCTCGAGAGCAACCGCGCTGCCCTTGACCTGATCCTGGTAGCGATCGAGAAGGCCGGCTACCGGCCCGGCACCGACATCGCCCTCGCGCTTGATGTGGCTGCCTCCGAGTTCTGTACCGAGGGCGTCTACACCTTCGAGGGCCAGCCCCGAACCGCTGCCGAGATGACCGCCTACTACGGCGAGCTCGTCGCGGCCTACCCGCTCGTCTCCATCGAGGACCCGCTGGACGAGGATGACTGGGAGGGCTGGGCCACCATGACCGCCGAGCTCGGCGCCATGGTCCAGATCGTGGGCGATGACCTGTTCGTGACCAACCCCGAGCGCCTGGCCCGAGGCATCGCCGAGCGCTCTGCGAACTCAATGCTGGTCAAGGTCAACCAGATCGGCTCTCTGACTGAGACTCTGGATGCCGTGGACATGGCTCATCGAGCTGGCTTCACCTGCATGATGAGCCACCGGTCCGGTGAGACAGAGGACACGACGATTGCCGACCTCGCGGTGGCGACCAACTGCGGCCAGATCAAGACCGGCGCCCCGGCCCGGTCCGAGCGTGTGGCCAAGTACAACCAGCTGATGCGGATCGAAGAGGAGCTCGACGACGCCGCGACCTATGCCGGCGCCAGCGCCTTCCCGCGCTTCATGGGCGGGACTGCCAGCGGCGACGAGGGCTGAGCGGCCTTGCGCCGATGGTGACCACGGGGCGAAAGGGGAGTACGCCGAGGAGTCCTCGACGTGCCCCTTCGACGCGTGCCGGCAGATCCGCGGCGGCCAGGCCGACCGGCTCACGGCCCGCTACGCGTCCGGCTGCTGCCGCGCGCGGGCATCGCGGCCCCGGTGAGCCACGTTCACCCCGGTCGTTCACCCGGATGGCCGTCCTTGCCTCGATCTTCGTGATGCTCGCAGTGACGCTGGTGCCGACGTTGCGATCGACCCTGAAGCAACGAAGCCAGATCAGCGACCTGCGCAGCCAGCTCGCCCAGCAGGGCAGGACCGTCGCCGCCCTGCAGCGCGAACAACGGCAGTGGAACGACCCGGCATACGTGGAGCAGCAGGCGCGTGAGCGCCTCAAGTTCGTTCGGGTTGGGGAGACGTCCTACACGGTGATCGATGCCGATCCCGTGCCAACCGAAGCTGGCGGCCCGGCGGTCGCGGCCCCGGTGCGGGCTTCCACCGCCGCGAGCCCCTGGTACGGCGAGCTGTGGCAGTCCGTGGTGATCGCCGACGCCCTGACCAGTGCGCCCGCCACTGTCGCGCCGGCCAACGGTCAGGCGTCGGTCAGCCCCTCACCGACAAGATGAGCCCGTCGCGCCCGGTGAGCGGACCTGACCAGCTGAGGGGCCCTGGCCCCGTGGGCCCGCAGGAGGTTGGGGACGGCAGCCGGGTCGAGACGGTGGGCGCTCAAGACCTGGCAGCGGTGCAGGGCCAGCTCGGTCGCATACCGCGGGGCGTTGCGGGGGTTGCACATCGGTGTCCTTGTGGGCTCCCGGACGTGCTGCGCACCGAGCCGCGCCTGCCTGACGGCACGCCGTTCCCCACGACCTACTATGCGACCTGCCCGCGTCTGACCGGTGCGATCAGCACCCTGGAGAGCAGCGGCATGATGGCTCAGATGACCGAGCGGCTGGACAGTGATGTCGAGCTGGCGCGCGCCTACAACCATGCCCACGAGGACTACCTGAGGCGCCGCCTCGAGCTCGGCGAGGTCGACGAGATCGATGGCATCTCCGCAGGCGGGATGCCTACCCGGGTCAAGTGTCTGCACGTGCTGGTTGGTCACTCCCTCGCGGTTGGCCCCGGTATCAACCCGTTGGGCGATGAGGCGCTCGCGGCCCTGGGCGAGTGGTGGGCGTCCGGTCCTTGCGTCCCCGGAGGCGACGGATGACCCGCGTCGGCGCGATCGACTGCGGCACGAACTCGATCCGGCTCCTTGTCGCCGAAGCTGACCAGGCCTCGGGCTCGCTGAGCGATCTGCTGCGGCGGATGGAGATCGTGCGGCTGGGCCACGGCGTTGACAGGACGGGAGTCATCGCCCCGGAGGCCATGGCGCGGACCTTGGCCATGGCCAGCGAATACGCCTCTCAGTGTGTGGAGCTCGGCGTCGAGCGGGTCAGGTTCGTTGCGACCTCGGCGTCGCGAGATGCCAGTAACGCGCAGGACTTCGTGGACGGGGTGCGTCAGGCGTTTTCAGCTTTCGGGGTTGCACCCGAGGTCATCAGCGGCCATGAAGAAGCCTCTCTGTCGTTCCGGGGTGCCACCGGTGACCTGGTTGCAGCGGGCATCCCCGGCCCCTACCTCGTCGTGGACATCGGCGGCGGTTCTACCGAGTTCGTCCGTGGGACCGACCAGGTGGAGCAGGCGCGCTCTGTCAATGTGGGGTGCGTGCGGCTGACAGAACGTCATCTGCTCAGTGACCCGCCGACGTCCTCACAGATCGCGAGTGCGACCGCCGACATCGTGGCGGCAATGGACCAGGCAGCTGAAGTCGTTGACTTCCAAGGCATCTCGACGCTGGTGGGGCTGGCCGGGACAGTCACAACTATCACTGCTCACGCCCTCAACCTCCCGACGTACGACCCCGAAATGATCCATTTATCGACGCTGCCCGCGGGCCAGGTCGTCGATGCCTGCACGTCACTGTTGTCGATGTCCCGTGCGGAGAGGGCGGCGCTCGGGTTCATGCACGAGGGTCGGGTCGACGTGATCGGCGCCGGAGCTCTGGTGTGGCGCACGATCATCGAGCGCATGCAGCGTGACGTCGGCATCACCCAGGTCGTGACCTCCGAGCACGACATTCTGGACGGTATCGCCCTGTCGATCGCCCTGAGCTGACCGTGACCGCTCTCCCGCATCCGGTGACGGGCCGGCTGTTCGATTCCCCGGTGCCTCCAGGAACGGGGTGGCCCGGCGATCCCGCGACCCAGCTCACCCCGATCGCCCGAACCCCGCGTCAGGTCGAGCGGCTGGCCGCACGGGCCAGGACGGTCCCAGAGCTGGACGCCGCAGTGTCTGTCTGTCGCGCCTGCCCCCGGCTGGTCCAGTGGCGCGAAGCCGTTGCCACTGAAGGCAAACGTGCCTCCTTCGCCGATCAGCCGTACTGGGGCCGACCCGGTCCGGGCTTCGGCGACGATGAGCCGGCAGTCCTTGTTGTCGGACTGGCGCCGGCTGCCAACGGCACCAACCGGACCGGCCGGATGTTCACTGGGGACCGAAGCGGTGACTGGATCTACGCAGCGCTTCACCGGGCCGGATACGCGAGCCAGCCCACGAGCACGCACAGTGGCGACGGACTCTTGCTTGACGGGGTGCGCATCGTCGCGGCGGTGCACTGCGCACCCCCGGCGAACAAGCCGACGCCGGCCGAACGCGACACCTGTGGACACTGGCTGGACCGTGATCTCACCCTGGTGGCGCCCGGCCTGCGCTCCATGCTGGCTCTGGGCGCGTTCGGCTGGAACGCCGTGCTTGCCAGCGCGCGACGGCTCGGCTGGACGGTCCCGCGTCCTGGGCCGCGGTTCGCCCACGGGGCCGAAGTCATGCTGATCAGTAACGAGGGCAGGCCAGTTCGACTTCTTGGGAGCTACCACGTCAGCCAGCAGAACACCTTCACCGGGCGACTTACGCAGGCAATGCTGGACGATGTCCTTGCCCGACTCTGAGGCGCGATAGCGTCGGGGCCATGACAGACCAGATCATCGCCGTGACCGTGCTAGGGGACGACCGGCCCGGGATCGTGGCGGACGTGACCGGGGCGCTGGTAGGCCTGCAGGGCAACCTCGAGGACTCGACGATGACGCTGCTGCGCGGCCATTTCGCCATGGTTCTGCTCGTCCGAACCGCCTCGAGCGTGGAGTCGGTCGAGGCCGCCCTTGCTCCCCTGGGAGCCGACGGGTCACTGGTCATCAACGCCCGGGTGCTGGCTGAGTCCGCCCTGAGCCAGGTCGGTGGCGGCCCTTCGTATGCGCTGAGGGTTCATGGCGCCGACAGGCCCGGGATCGTCGCGGCGATAACCGGTGTGGTCGCACGAAACGGCGCCAACATCGTTGACCTCGGCACGAGGTTGGGCGACGGGCTGTATGTCTTGATGGCCGAGCTAGAGCTGCCCAGTGACGCGTCGGTGGTCGCCCTCGAGTCCGAGCTTCAAGATGCCGCTCGGGCGCTCGGGGTCGAAGTCCACCTCTCGCCGATCGACGACGACCTGCTGTGACAACGGAAGCGATCACCTGGGCTATGCCGGACCTTCCGAAGGGTAGCGTTCGCAGCGTCGTCCGTGCGCCGGACGAGGTGTTGTCAACGAAGGGCCGGGACGTGGACCCGACGGGGCCAGAAGCCATCGAGCTGGCCGCCGATCTGCTTGCCACCCAGTCGGTTTCGCCTGGTTGTGTGGGACTCGCGGCTCAGCAGGTAGGCGTCGCCGCGCGGATGTTCAGCGTCGATGTCTCGGGCCACGTCAAGACCCGTACGTGTCACGGCGCGTTCGTGATGTGCAACGCCGTGGTGGTCAGTGCGACGCGCAAGGAGCGTGGTCGCGAGGGCTGCATGTCGGTCCCGGACTTCACGGGTGACGTCGCCCGGGCTCGGCGGTTGGTGGTCCGAGGTCAGCTGCCGGTGACCGGTCAGTGGGTGGAGATCACGACCGACGGGTTCGAGGCGGTTGCGCTGCAGCACGAGATCGACCACACCGACGGTCTGATCTTCCTGGATCGCGTGAGCGGGCCGCACGGCATACATCCTCGCCGCACCTATCTGTAGCCTGACGCCTGTCCCCGTAGCCCAATGGCAGAGGCAGGCGACTTAA
>JBDTOA010000038.1:0-12817 GCA_039933475.1 Dermatophilaceae bacterium | reverse complement strand
GAGCGGGATTTCCCCCTCATCGAGTGCTTGTGAGGGCGGGGCCAGCTTGGTTGTTACTGCTCCGTGAGTCCAATGCGGCGAAGTGGGGCACCCGATGGGACTCGCGGCGTGTGGCAGATCCGCACGCCGGGTGATACCCGCTCGCTTGCTCGAGGCGAGTGAGAGGATTCCTGAGTGCACGTCGCGACAGACAACGGAATGCTCATCGAGTACGAAGTCTTCGGAGATCCAATCGATCCGGCCGTCCTCCTAGTGATGGGCTTCGGGACCCAGCTCCTCGGCTGGGACGCCGACTTCTGCCGCCTACTGGCAGCGCGAGGGCTGTACGTGATCCGGTACGACAACCGCGACTGCGGGCTGTCGACGAAGCTGGATGAGCACCCGGTCGACCTGATGGAGTTCCTCACCGCTGTGATGTCCGGCGACGTCGACCGAGCGCTCGCGATGGCGCCGTACTCGCTGCGAGACATGGCATGCGACGGGATGGACCTGCTCCGAGCACTCGGCATCGATCGCGCGCACGTCGTGGGGTCCTCGATGGGCGGCATGATCGCGCAAAAGATGGCGATTGAGTTCCCTGATCGGGTGCTCTCGTTGACCTCGATGATGTCGTCCACCGGAGAGCAGGAGTACGGCCAGTCCACCACAGAGGCACAACAGGTGCTGTTTTCCCCGCGACTAACAGACCGCGAGGGATACATGGCCGGAGCAGAACGCGAGCTCGTCTGGGCGTCGCGTCGGTACGGCGACCCGGCACAGCTGCGTGCCCTCGCCGCGGCCAGCTACGACCGCTCCTACTATCCGGCTGGCGTACCGCGGCAGCTGGCCGCGATGATCCTCGACGGCTCACGAGCCGACGCTCTTCGGGCGCTTGACGTGCCGACTCTCGTCATCCACGGCGTGGACGACACGTTGATCGACCCGACCGGCGGAGAGCGGACAGCGGCGCTGGTGCCAGGAGCGCGACTCGTTCTCGTCGAGGACATGGGACACGACCGCCCGCCGGCTTTGTGGCCACACCTGGTCGATGCGATCAGCGAGCACATCAATAGGCCCTGACATGGGGGAAGGACGTCTCGATCAGGAGCGACGGGCCTGCGCCTGCCGGCTGACTAGATTCTGGCTCTTCGCCGGACGTCAGCTCGCCGACCAGATCCGTTCGACCAGTGCGTGCGAACAGGCGACTGGAACCCAAAGGGTGGGTCGCACCAAGATGTCACAGATCCGTTCATCAGCCCCTTCCCTGCATCCCGCGTCTAACTGGGCGGTAGGACGCATCCGTTCATCGGCATTGAGGTCGTGTCGTCGAACGTCCGCCATCCCGACCGCCGAACGGCCTAGGAGGGCGCAGCAGGTCTGACGCTGCGCTTGCGAAGACGTGTCCCATGGCACCCGCTCACAGGAGATTCCCGCTCACGCACCTCTTGCGGCACATTCGATTCCAGCCTCACCGGCGCATCCAACAGGACCACCCAACCAGAGATCCCGCCAGCATCAGGAGGGATTTCCGCCCGGACACACGGCTGACATCACCGCCGATCAAACGCGATGGCTTGTAAGTCCCTCGCCATTACATACCCCCACCCCCGGCATACGCGCAGGCCAGCGCCCCAGCAGTCCGGCCAGCACGGTGGTGTGAACCGCAACTTGCGTGCGCATTCCCCACAAACCTCGATTCCACCCAAGTCGGTCCTCGCGTTTGCCCAGGTCAGAGGCCTGTGGCCTCCGACCTGTTTACTGCCGAAACAAAGGGCTGTTGGGATACCCCCACCGGGTATATCAAGAGGGCCCCTGATCAGCGTTTCCGCTGGTCAGAGGCCCTCTCACGCACTCGGTGGCAGGTGAAGGATTCGAACCTTCGAAGCTTTCGCGATGGATTTACAGTCCACTCCCATTGGCCGCTCGGGCAACCTGCCGTCGTGCGGATGGAAGGATAGCAACTGCACGACGGTCCGCGTCCAATGGGGCGCACCGCCAACCCAAAGATGAGAGCACGACCCCCCACCGCCACCCCGGCTCACGCCGGGGCATCCCCGCAGAAACTCCCCGAAGGAGCCGACATGGCCGACGCATCGTTCGACGTAGTGAGCAAGGTCGACAAGCAGGAGGTCAGCAACGCGTTGACGCAGTCCCAGAAGGAGATCTCGCAGCGTTACGACTTCAAGAACGTCGGGGCGTCCATCGAGTGGAGCGGCGAGAACATCGTGATCAAGGCCAACTCCGAGGAGCGGGTGCTCGCCGTCCTCGACGTCTTCCAGACCAAGCTGATCAGGCGCAATGTCTCGCTGAAGGCCCTGGATCTTGGCGACAAGGACCCGCAGCTCTCCGGCAAGGAGTACCGCCTCGAGGCCTCGCTCAAGGACGGCATCAGCCAGGAGAACGCCAAGAAGATCTCAAAGCTGATCCGCGACGAGTTCGGCAAGACCGTCAAGCCGCTCATCCAGGGCGATGAGCTGCGCGTCTCCAGCAAGTCCAAGGACGACCTTCAGGCCGTCATGGCGATGCTCCGCGGGGCCGACCTGGAGGTCGCCGTCCAGTTCATCAACTATCGCTGAGTGCCCTCGGGCACTTCCCGGCTTCCCTGCCCGTATGCCGCCGGCTCACCGAAGGCGGCCCGTGAGGCGAGCGACTCCCGAAGCTTCGAGTCGGCGTCGACGATGGCCCGACGTACCGATGCCGTCAGGTCACTGCGTTGCAGGGCCTTCGCGGACTGATCGGCTGTGGCCGCCTCCACCACTCTGCTCGGATACGCCAGGGCTGCGATCCTGGCCAGCGCGTCCTCGCCGACCCGTTCGGACAGCCGCGGCACATCGGTGAAGTACCGACTGACGTATGGCCGAAGAACGTCCGGGTCGCTCGCAAACCAGAAGCCGGCGGCGAGGGCGTTCAGCTCGTAGTTGGACCGCCCATGCTCCCCTGTGATCTGCTCCCAGGCCCAGACCTTCGCCTCAGCACCTGGCCCAGAAGCGCTGGCCTGCAACGCTTTCAGGCTCCCTTGCATGGTGTTGTCCTGCTCGCGTGCCGCGTCGATCTCGGTTGACCCGATGACGCCACGCCTGGCCAGGTTGCCGATCACGACCCACCGGAAGTCCGAGTCCTCGGCCAGGCCCTCTGGCAGAGCCTCACCGGATGCCCAGCGGCGCAGGAGGTCTTCATCCGCCGACGTCGTCGCCACGTAACGCGCCGCTAGCAGCGCCCGCGAGGACCCCGCCTCCGACTGGGCCAGCATGGAGCCTGCTGCCTCGGCCATGACCGCAAAGGCGCCCTCCTGCTCGGGCACCAGCATGAACTCGGGGATGATCCGCTGGGACATCTGGAGACCCACGCGGTTGATGATCGACTCGTTGCTCTCCGCCGCCCAGGAGGTCGCCAGCACTGCCAGCAGGTGTCGCGGGTCGATCTCGGTCAGTGCCACCCCATCTATCAGCGCGGTCCAGACCACCGCTCGCGCCTGAGCCTCTGGCACCAGCGGTAGCTCACGTGGCGCGGCAGCGAGGGTGGCCCGGTCGAGCTTGACGTTCGCCCAGGTCAGGTCAGCTGCGTTGGGGATGACCATGCTCGCCGCCCGCTGCCCCGCCAGCTCGGGCAAAGCGGTCTTGTCGCTGTCGATGCTGGCAACGACGCGGAATACCTCTGTGCCACTTGAGAATCCCGCGACATCGAGGGTGTGCGGACGATTCGCCGGATAGCCGGCTGGCGGGATGCGGTGCACGTTCGCCGAGGAGATCCGAGCGCCCTCCGTGGTCGTGTCCACGGAGATAGCGTCGAGACCGGCAGTCCTGAGCCAGGCGTCGGACCACGCCTGGATGTCCTTGCCACTGGCACTCTGCATGGCGCCCAGGAAGTCCGCGAGGGTCGCGTTGCCGTAGGCGTGGGAATGCAGGTAGCTCCTGATCCCCGCGACAAAGGTGTCATCGCCGATGTGGGCGATCAGCTGGCGGAGGGTCGCCGCACCCTTGGCGTACGCGATGCCGTCAAAGTTCTGCAGCGCCGACTGAGCGTCGGGCGCGGGCGACCCGGCCACAGGATGGGTCGACGGCGTGCGCTCGGCGGCGTAGCCCCAGGGCTTGCGTGCCATGGAGGCGTCGACCCATGCATCGGTGAACTCGGTTGCCTCATAGAGGGTTCGGTCAGCCATGTACTCGGCAAACGACTCGTTGAGCCACAGGTCGTCCCACCAGCGCAGGGTCACCAGGTCGCCGAACCACATGTGAGCCATCTCGTGCGAGATGGTGTTGGAACGAGTCAGAACCTCGTCATGGCTCGTTCGACCGCGGAACACGTACTGGTCGCGCAGCGTGACACAGCCCGGGTTCTCCATCGCGCCGGCGTTGAACTCGGGGACAAAGACCTGGTGATATTCGCCGAACGGATAGCGGATGCCGAACAGCGAGTGGAAGTAGTCGAAGGACTCACGGGTGATGGTGAGCATCTGTTCGGCCTGGCGCTTCAGTGGCTCTGCCAGCGACGCCCGAGCGTGGATGCCCAGCGGGATGCCGTCGTGCTCTGCCCGGACTGACACGTAGGGTCCGGCGCAGACCGTGAAGAAGTAGGTGGCCAGCGGCTTGGTCGTCGCGAGTGCCCAGGTGCCTTCGCCGGTGCGCGTGGCCGCGCCGTTGCCGAGGACGATCCACTCGGGCGGTGCGGTGACCAGCACGTCGTAGGGGGCCTTGAGGTCCGGCTGGTCGAAGCAGGCGAAGACCCTCGGCGCCGCGTCCAGGAAGGAGTGCCCGTAGACGTAGTGCCGGTCATCCGCTGGGTCGACTGCACGGTGCAGGCCCTGGCCGTCGTTGCTGTACCGCATCGTCGCCGTGACGACGACCTCGTTGTCTGCGTCCAAACCGTTCAGGGTTATCCGCTCACCGTCGAAGCCGGCGAGATCCAGGGGTACGCCGTTGAGGGTGACTTTGTTCAGCCGAACCGGCTTGACGTCCAGGAAGGTCGACGCGCCGGGTTCAGCGCACCGAAAACGCACAGTGCTGGAGGACTCAAAGCTGCTGGCGCCCTGGTCGAGATCAAGCTCGAGGCGGTATCCGCTGACGTGGATGAGGGATGACCGGGCCGCGGCGTCCTCACGGGTGAGGTTGGGCATGGCTAACACTCTTCCAGACCTGTTGCCTGGGCGATCGCTCAGGTCAGCGGTCGCGATATCCCGTCGCCATGGTCTCCAGGCGGGCAATGCGCTCGGCCATCGGCGGGTGGGTCGCGAACAGCCGCGACACGTCCTGGGCGCGGAACGGGTTGGCGATCATCATGTGGCTGGCGTTGACCAGATCCCGCTGGGGGGCCAGCGGGGCGGCGGCTGTGCCCTTCTCCAGCTTGCGCAGCGCGGACGCCAGAGCCAGCGGGTCGCCGGTCAGCTTGGCGCCATCCTCGTCGGCGTCGTACTCGCGCGTCCGGGTGATCGCCAGCTGGATCGTGGTCGCGGCAACTGGCGCGAGGAAGGCCATCAGCAGCATTCCCATCGGGTTGGAGCGGTTGTCGTTGTTGTTACCACCGCCACCGAAGATTCCCATGAACATGAAGATCTGGGCGACGCTGGTGATGACACCGGCGACGGCTGCGGCAACCGACGCCGTCAGGATGTCGCGGTTGTAGACGTGCATGAGCTCGTGGCCGAGGACGCCGCGAAGCTCGCGCTCGTCGAGCAGCTGGAGGATGCCCTCGGTGCAGCAGACCGCCGCGTTGGCCGGGTTGCGACCGGTGGCAAACGCGTTCGGTGCCTCGGTGGGCGAGATGAACAGCCGGGGCATCGGCTTGTTGGCAGCCGTGGAGAGCTCACGCACGATGCGGTACATCGCCGGGGCCTCTGTCTCGCTGACCGGGCGCGCGCGCATTGCCTTGATCGCGATCTTGTCGCTGTTCCAGTAGCCATAGGCGGTCATGGCGACCCCGAACAGGGCAAAGACCCAGATGTAGCTGCCGCCGGCGAACACTGCGCCGATAGCAAGGAGGAGCCCGAAGATCCCGCTGAGAAGCAGCGTGGTCTTCAGCCCGTTGTAGTGGTTGTGCATACCCTTCCCAACGCGGCTACCGGGCGTGGTGTTCCAGAGCGCGGCACCCGCCGCCGAGCCCCGGACAGCATCACCTGCCCGGGGTCAGGAGCCCATCAGCCCCAGGATCAGCTGGGGACTGAGGCTGGTCACCACGAGGGACACGGCAGCGAAACCAACCGCGACCAGGGTCGCAGGATGGGCCCGGACTGTCTCCACGGCAACTCGGGTCTTCTCGTCCGCGCGCTCGTCAGTTGGTGTCAGAAGGGCACGGAGCCAGCGCACATAGACAGCAACGCCAAGGACCGCGTTGGCGGCTGCGATGACGGCCAGCAGCCACAGCTCGCTGCCGACGACCGGACGAAGCGCGGTCACCTTGGCCACCAGCCCGAGGACGCCAGGCGGCAGCCCTGCCAGGGACAGCAGGGCAAGCCCGAGGGCCACGCTGAGAACGGGATGGTCACGCATGAGACCGCGGTATGACGTGAGGTCACGCGCGCGCTCACGGCCCCTGATCTGGACCAGGGCCGCAACGACGGAGAAGGCCAGGAGCGTCGCAAGGACGTACGCCAGCAGGTATGCCCCGGAAGCGCGCACGGCAGCAGAGGAGACCGTCGCCAGCGGCATGACGACCCAGCCGGCCTGTGCAACCGTCGACCACGCGAGCAGCCGGACGACGCCGTTCTGCCGCATCGCCATGATGTTGCCCAGAGTCATGCTCGCCGCCGCCACGATGGCGATGGAGGTCAGGACCGGGGCGCCCAGTGGCGCGATGGCCCGGATCACGACAAGCAGTCCGGCCAGGGCGGCGATCTTGGAGACGCCCGCGAGGAAGGCCGCGATCGGCAAAGGGGCCCCGTCGTACGCCTCAGGTGTCCATGCGTGGAATGGCACGAGCGAGAGCTTGAATCCGATGCCTGCGACGAAGAGAACAACTGCCAGGACGAGGATCGGGCGGCGGGCCGGATCCTGGATCACGGTGAGTGCGGCTGCAGGTGTGAGGAACCCACTGGTTGTGGCGGTGAACCACAGGCCTGC
The DNA here is from genome assembly GCA_039933475.1 of Dermatophilaceae bacterium. Lineage (GTDB taxonomy): Bacteria > Actinomycetota > Actinomycetes > Actinomycetales > Dermatophilaceae > UBA4719. The sequence continues at coordinate 5,786 of JBDTOA010000038.1, read as the reverse complement.
AGCGAGGGCCAGCAGCCCGAACGAGACCAGCGAGGTGGTTAAGAGGGCGACCGCCCCGGAGATCGCTGATCGGGCGCCGCGAAGGGCGACCAGTGCGACCGTTGGCAGGGTGGCGAGCTCAATGGCAACCAGCCAGGAACCCAGGTCACGCGCGCCGGCAACGGCGGTCGCACCTGCCGTCGCGGCCAGGACGAGACTCACGATGACCGCAGTGCCGCCGGTCGACTGCCTCTTCTCGTCGGGCCAGCTCAGCAGCAGGGTGACAGCGGCTGCGAGCAGCGCCGCCAGCTGAAGGGCTGAGGCGACGGAGTCCGCGGCGTACATGCACTGGCCACCACCGGGCAGACAGAGACTCTGGCGAGCATCCCCGGCAGTCATCGCCAGGCCGGCGAACGTGGCCACCGCACCGACGAGCAGGCTCGCCAGCGCCACGACGTAGTGCGCCCGCCGCAGGCGGGGCACAACCACGTCGGCGACCAGGATCACGGCTGCGCCGATGGCCGGAGCAAGTACCGGAAGGAGAACGCCAACATTGACGCTGACCACAGCCTGGCTCATCGGGACACCTCAAGAGTGATGGCGGCAACGTCCTTGATCGTCGAGTTCAGGACGATCTGTGGGGCAACGCCGAGGACGAGTACGGCCGCGACCAGGACCGCCAGCACAGACCATTCGCCGCCGTGGGCGTCTGGATGTGCAGGCACAGTTCGATCGCCCGCCCAGATCAGTCGAAGCACCCGCAGCGAGTAGCCGGCCGCAATCGCGGTGCCGGTCACAGCCACAACGGCCAGGACGCGCATGAAGAAGAGCGGACGGTCAGCGGCTGGGGACCAGGCGGAGTACATGGCCAGAAACTCGCCCCAGAAGCCGACGAGACCAGGAAGCCCGAGCGAGGCGGCGAAGCCGACGACGAGCGAGATGCCCAGACGTGGGGAGATCTCGCGCAGCGCGGCGCGTGCCGTGGCGAGGTCAGCCGACCCCCAGCGCTCCTTCAGACCGCCGACGAGGAAGAAGAGCAGGGCGGACACGACACCGTGGGCAATGTTGGCGAACAGAGCAGCCTGAAGCCCAACGGTCGTCCCGCTGGACAGCCCGAGAACCACGAAGCCCATGTGCGCAACGGAGGAGTAGGCGATCAGTCGCTTGAGGTCGTTCTCGACCAGGCAGGCCAGGCCACCCCACAGGATGCCGACCACGCCAAGGGCCCCGAACGCGGGCGCCAGAGTGCCGAACCCGATGGGCAGGGGCGCGATGACCAACCGCACGACGCCGTAGGTGCCCATCTTCAGCAAGACGGCTGCCAGCAGCACGGAGCCAGCGGTAGGCGCGATCGTGTGTGCCGGCGGGAGCCACGTGTGGAAGGGGAACAAGGGGATCTTGATACCGAGCCCAACCAGCAGCAGTGCCGCGATGACGACCTGCGTGTGCGGCTCCATACCGGCGCCGTGCAGCTTGGCCAGCTCGTCCAGGTTTCCCGTACCGGCGGACTGCACGAGGGCGAGGATTCCCACCAGCATCAGGGTGGAACCGAGCACTGTGTACAGGACGAAGCGCCCTGAGGCGTCGGCACGCGCCGCGAGGTCGTGGTCGTCACCGTAGCGGGAGATCAGGACCCACATCGGGATGAGCACAACTTCGAACGAGAGGAAGAAGATGACGGCGTCACGGCTCAAGAACGTTGCCAGCGCGCCGAACTCGACCAGCTGCAGGCAGCCGTAGAACATCATGGGCGAGGTGCCGTGCGGCGGGTGTGAGCTCGCCTGGACGACGACCGCGATGCTGAGCGCCGCCGTGAGCAGCAGGAGGGGTGCGCTGATGCCGTCGACCGAGAAGGTCCACCGGACCCCGAGCGCGGGCAGCCATGGCGCGTCGAGGGCCGGGCGGGCAATCACCGAGATGACGACCAGTACGGCCGTGACCACGCTGGCCGCCAGGCTGACCCTGTTGGCGTTGCTTTCGCTTGAGGGGGTTGAACCGCGCCCCGCGACGATCAGGCCGGTCCCCGTCAAGGCTGGGACCGCAAGCGCAGCGATCAGCAGGACTACCACAACGTCACTCCCGTCACGCCGACTGCAAGCAGCCCGACCAGCACCCACACGAGGTAGGAGGACGGCTTACGGGTGTGCGTTCGTTCGCTGTTCGTGCCGATCCATCGGGTCGCCACCACAGTGCCGCGCACATAGGCGTCGATCACCTCGCGGTCAGCGACGACGACGATCCGGGCCAGCTGCACGACCCGGGACCAGACGGCGGCGTAGATCCTGTCTGTGCCGAGCCCCTTGGAGAACAGGGTCATTCGCTCGGCGCCAAGGCGTTCGGCCGCGTCTCCGCTGGCTTGGGCCAGCGACAGGCGCTGGACCGAGAACGCACTCGCCAGGATCAGAACGAACGAGGATATGGCCAGCCACCACGTGATGTGCGGCTCGACCGGGACCAGTGGGGTGAAGATGACCAACCCTCCGACAACGGATAGGAACGCGAGAAGCCAGATCGAGAAACGGGCACTGTCAAGGATCTTCGCGTGGCCGTGATCGGCTTCGGCGTGGACGGCGACGAGGGTCGTGTCGGAGGCTGGCGCGGAGCCGGCCGCGACCAGTCCAGAGCCCGCTGCCGCAGGCTCGGTGAACATGTTGAGGAGGCTGACGTCCTCGACCTCTTCCGCAGCTGAGACCTTGGCCTCGTGGGCAACTTCCTCACCAGCGCTGAGGTGAGTAAGGACCAGCCAGGCGCGGGTGCAGTAGGCCGCGGTGAGCACAACGCTCATCCCGACTGCCACCAGGACGATCCAGCCAGCAGCCGAACCGGTCTCGGAGACGTTGTCGTGGGCCGCGCCCAGGACGAACTCCTTGGCCACGAAACCGACCAGAGGCGGAACTCCCGCTAGCGCCAGGAACCCAATGGCCAGAGGCACCTTCAGCGCCTTGTGATGGCGCACGCCACCGGACATCTTCAGCGCTGAGGTGCCGGCGACCAGCACGCTGAGCCACCCGATCGCGAGGAAGAGCAATGCCTTGAACATCGCGTGGGACAACAGGTACAACACGGCCGGACCGGCGCCGGTGGCTACCGGGGCGATGGCGACGGCCGAGAGCATGATCGCGATCTGGCTGATCGTGGAGTAGGCCAGCAGCCGTTTGATGTCGGACTGACCGAACGCAAGGATCGCCGATCCGATCATGGTCACTGCCGTGATCACCGCGAGCACCAGGCGGGCCGGGTCAGCAAGGACGAAGATCGGGAACAGGCGGGCCAGGACGAAGGTGCCTGCCGCGACCATGGTCGCGGCGTGGATAAGTGCCGAGGCCGGGGTGGGGCCCTCCATGGCATCGGGCAGCCAGTCGTGGAAGGGGAACTGTGCCGACTTTCCGGCGATGCCGCTGAGCAGGCAGAGGAAAGCGGCCGTCAGTGTCGCGCCGGGCATAGCAGCCCACGTGGTCAGCAGGACCGGGATCGAGGTCGTCTCGGCGCCGGTCGCCAGGATGATCAGTCCGATCACGAAGGCCAGGTCGGCAGTCCGCGTGACCAGGAAGGCCTTGGTTGCGGCCCGTCGCGCCGACGCAAGCCGGCTGTTGTGGCCGATGAGCAGGTAGGAGCACCAGCCCATGACCTCCCAGCCGACGAGGGTGAGGACGAGGTCACCAGAGAGGACCACGAGGAACATGCCGGCCAGGAACAGCGAGACCGATGCGGTGAAAGCCCCGTAGCGGTCATCGTCGTGCAGGTACCACTTGGTGAAGAGCTGGATCCCGAGCCCCACGATGGCCACCGCGAACACAACGATCGCACTGAGGTCGTCGACCAGCAGGTGCAAGGGCATCTGGAGCCGGCCCAGCGGCAGCGACCCGATTGTGGAGACCTCTGGGGTGAACGGGCCGTTGTGCGCTCCATAGAGCACGGACGAGGCGGCGACAAGCGTGATGACTCCGCCGGTGACCGCAACGGCCGCGCTGGCCGTTCGGCGGCGAGCCACCGTCAGACCGAGCAGAGCGGCCAGGAACGGAACCAGGACGACGAGCCGGGTGGACTGGGACAACAGATCGCTCATGCGCCGGGCTCACTCAGGTCGATGTTGCCACGGCTTCGGAACAGGGCCAGAACCACGGCCAGCGCGACTCCGATCTCTGCAGCAGCAATGGTGATGAGGAACAGGGTCACGACATAACCGGTTTGTAGCGCGTCGCCGCGCACCGAGCCCATCGTGACGAACAGCAGGTTGGCGGAGTTCAGGATCAGCTCGACCCCGATCAGGACGAGTACGGCGTTGCGACGGGCCATCACGCCGTAGGCCCCAACACCCGCCAGAAGGCAGACCAGTGAGAGCGGCATCCACAGATGGATCATTCGGACTCCCCCTCGGTCGAAGTGGCCGGCATCCGCGAGACGGCCAACGCGGCGATCAGCGCCACCAGGAGCAGCACGGAAAGAAGCTCGAAAGGCCAGACCCACGCGCCGAACAGCTGAGTTCCGATCGCCTTGGTGTCGGCCACGCGGGCGGTCAGCAGCTCGCCACCGAGGGCGGGCAGCAGCACCGACCCCAGCAGCACTGTCGTCCCGGCTCCGAGAACCCCCGCCGCGACGCGTTGCGCGAAGCCGGAAGTGTGCTCGGGGCTGCGGCCCATCGGGGCTCGGGTCAGCATGAGGGCGAACAGCACGAGCACGACCACTGCGCCCACATAGATGAGCAGCTGCACCAGGGCAACCAGCTCAGCGCCGAGGACCAGGTAGCAACCGGCCAGCGTGCCCAGCGTGACGACGAGCCAGAGCGCGGCGTGCACCAGCTGATGAGTGGTGACCGCCAGTACTGCGCTCGCTGCCGTGATCAGTCCAACAGCGCCGAAAAGTACGTCCAGGCTTGTCATTCGCTCCCCGTCGGGGCTGTTCGCGGCGGCTTGTTCGCCGCAGCGATCTCTTGAGGTTCAGCCGAGTTCGGGTCGAGCGCCGGCGGTGGTGGCACGGTCTGCATCCACTGCCCGAGCCGGTCCTTCTCGTGGATCAGGTCGAGGATGTCGAACTCTGCGTACTCGAACTCCGGACTCCAGTGGAGGGCGTCGAACGGGCAGACCTCGATGCAGATACCGCAGTACATGCACAGCGAGAAGTCGATCGCGAAGCGGTCAAGCACATTGCGCTGGCGCTCGCGCCCGCCTTCGGTGGTTGCCGGGAGCGTCTCCTTGTGGGAGTCGATGTAGATGCACCAGTCGGGGCACTCGCGCGAGCACAACATGCAGCTTGTGCAGTTCTCCTCGAGCAGCGCGATGACGCCCCGCGTGCGGGGGGGCAGCTCGGGCGGCACGTCGGGGTACTCGGACGTGTGACTCGGCCTGGTCGCGGTCTTGGCCGTCATGGCCAAACCCTTGAGCAGGCCGGGTATGAAGCCGCCGGACTTGGGCGGAACCCCTTGTGAATGCTGATGGTCGGTCATTGTGAGCTAAACACCACCCATACTGCGGTCAGGGCCAGCTGAGCCAGCGCGACAGGAACGAGAACCAGCCAGGCAAGACGCTGAAGCTGGTCCTCACGAACACGTGGCCAGGACACCCGCAGCCAGATGATCAGCACGGAGATCATTCCGCTCTTGAAGAGCGTCCACAGCGGGCCCGTCGAGTCCGAGAAGGGGCCGTGCCACCCACCCAGGAAGAGCACGGTGAACAGCAAGGACATCACGACGATGCCGGCGTACTCGGAGAGCATGAAGAACGCGAAGCGCAGGCCGGAGTACTCGGTCAGCGGTCCCATCACGATCTCGGGCTCGGCGACCGGCATGTCGAAAGGCGTCCGCTTGAGCT
>JBDTOA010000037.1:0-12941 GCA_039933475.1 Dermatophilaceae bacterium | reverse complement strand
TTGATTGCGGCGAGTATCTGATATCGGCCGGGTCGGTTGGTCGCGAGGCACGCGCGGACCAGGTCGTGCCCCTCCGCGATCAGCGCGCGGTCCCATCCGGCGCGATCCTGCTCGCCGAGCGGGACCAGCTGCCCGTTGCGCACTCGGGCCTGACGCCGGGCCTCAGTGAGCAGCAAGAGCGCGAGCAGACCGGCAACCTCAGGCTCCTCGGGGAGCAGCTGGCGGAGGATCCTGGTCAGCCGGATGGCCTCGCCCGTGAGCTCGGCGCGCACCGGGTCGCCGTCGCCGGTGGCGAGGTAGCCCTCGTTGAAGACGAGGAAAAGCACCGCCAGCACGCCGCCGAGCCGCTCGGTGAGGTCGGCGGCCTCGGGCACCCGGTAGGGCACCTTCGCCGCCGCGATCTTCTTCTTCGCCCGAGTGATTCGCTGCGCCATCGTCGTCTCGGGCACGAGGAACGCCTGCGCGATCTCAGCCACGGTCAGCCCGCCGAGGAGGCGGAGGGTCAGCGCGATCCGCGCCTCCGGTGCGAGCGCCGGGTGGCAGCAGGTGAACAGGAGCCGCAACCGGTCGTCCTCGACCGGTCCGGTGTGCCCGTGGGGCGTGTCGTCGTGGCACATGAGGGCCGCCTGGTGCTTCGCGCCGCGCTGCTTCTCGCGGCGGATCCGGTCGATCGCGCGGTTGCCCGCGGTGGTGGTGAGCCAGCCGCCGGGGTTGGGAGGTACGCCGGACTCCGGCCACTTCTCCAACGCGGCCACGAGCGCCTCGCCCGCCGCCTCCTCGGCGATGTCGATGTCACCGAAGCGGCGGACGAGCGAGGCGATCAGGCGGCCGTACTCCTCGCGGAAGACCCGCTCGACGGCCGCCGTTCCGCTCTGCATCGATCAGGCGTCGTTCGGGCCGGCTCAGGCGAGGCCGTCGAACGGACGGACCTCGACCTTGCCCCGGCACGCCTTGGACCCCTCGGCCGCGAGCCTGAGCGCCACGTCGAGGTCAGGCGCGTCGATGACCCAGAAACCGCCGATGAGCTCCTTGGTCTCGAGGTACGGCCCATCGGTCATCACCGGCGTCTCACCCTGGCCGTCCACGACGGTCGCGGTCGAGGCCGGCGCAAGCCCTCCGGCGAAGACCCAGTAGCCATCGGCCTGCAGCTTGTCATTGAAGGTGCCGGTCGCGGCGAACGCCTCCTCCATCTCCTCCTTGGAGCCGTAGCTGCCGTACTCGTTTCTCTCGGCGGGGCCGTGGACGGTCAACAGGTAGTGCGTCATCCCACTTCTCCTCAGTTTCCGGGTGGTCCCAACGACCGCCTTCTAGCCACACTACGAACGGCACCCCGCCGATACGACAACTGCTACGTGAGGCATAGCGATCCAGTTTCTCAGAAGCTGGCTGTCAGGTAGCAAAACCCCGCAGAACTGCCGTTTTGGGAGTGCCTCGAGTCATATGCAGCCAATGGCCGCCGACTTGAGTGCGTTCTGGCCGGCGGCGGTCAGCGGCTGGCTACTGGCGCGTCCCGCCGGGTGTCGTCCGCATGCTCTGGCCGAGTCGAAGCAGCCGCCGGCCGGAGGCCGCGCGCGATCATCCACACCGCCAGCACCATCTCCTGGACGGCCAGGGGCATGAACATCAAGACCTGCGCGGAGGAGGTGCAGCTGATGACGCCATACATCGCGAGCAGGTCGGCGGCCACGTAGAACGGGATAGCCGCAAGGCCCCACAACGCGATCCAGCGGGGCACGATGCGCGACCGAAGCAGCAGAAGCGACGAGCACGAGGAGCGCCCCTGTCACGACCGCACCGGAGTGTTGTGCGGCGTAGGCAAACGGGTCGCCTGCGTCGCGCACCGGCGCACTGACCGCCAAACTGATGACACCGGCCACCGTCCCGGTGATGTACAGGATCCCAGCCGTCGTCGCAACCGCCTTGTGCTCTCGCATACCGTCCGCGCTCCTCGAAACCGGACCGTGCTGATAAGCCCAGATTCAGTCCTTCCGCGGGACCCGGCAGGGCCGAAGGTCCTCCTGCCGAGTGGTAGTCGTCAGGCTGGGCCAGCTCTGGATTCAGCTGAACTCGACTGGACGAGTCCCAACCGCGCCGACCGCTGGCCGTTACGCCCGCAGGATCCGGTCCATCGACCTGCCTTTGGCCAGCTCGTCGACCAGCTTGTCCAGGTAACGAATCTTCCGCATCAATGGATCGTCAACCTCTTCGACGCGTACCCCGCACACCACGCCGGTGATCGACGATGCATGCGGATTGAGCCGGGCAACGCTGAAGAAGCCCTCGAAGGTTGTGCCTGCGGCCAGATGGTCACTCAACGTTGAGTCGTCGAAGCCGGTCAGCCATTCGATTACCCGATCCAGCTCCGCCTTCGTCCGCCCCTTCCTCTCCACCTTCGTCACGTAGAGGGGATACACCGACGAGAAGCTGGTGGTGAAGATTCGGCTCATCCCTGTGAGCGTAGTGCGTCGCTTAGAGTGCGATCATGATCCTCCCGACGATCCGGGACCCTCGGTTTGTGACGATCCGCCGCGGTGGAACGCTCACCGACTCTGATCACCATCTCCTGGCACTTTGGGCGGCATTGTGCGCAGAGCACGTCCTTGAGCTCTTCGAGTCCGCCCAGCCTGAGGACCCGCGGCCGCGGCAGGCGATCGAGCATGCCCGCGCCTGGACGCGTGGCGAGGTCAAGATGATGCAGGCTCGCGCGGCGGGCGGCCACGCGATGAGCGCGGCCCGAGACCTGCGTGGGGCAGCACGGTATGCCGCATCCGCAGCTGGCCAGGCAGGTGCTGTCGCGCACGTCGCAGCGCACGAGCTAGGCGCGGCCGCCTATGCGATCAAGGCCGCCCGTGCAGCTGGGCCGGAAGGCGAGAGGGAGGCGGCAGGGCGGCTCGAATGCCGTTGGCAACGCGATCAGCTCTCGGGGACGATTCGCGAGCTCGTTCTTGACGACCAGAGGTTGCGGAACGACATCTGCTGGTCGGTGTTTGACTCCTAGAGTGGCGTCGGGGCCACGCGGCACATCCCGCGCCCGCCGCCCGCGGGCTCTCATCGAAGTCTTACAGACCGTCTGCGACGGCTGCGCTGACGCGGAGCCATGCCTTGCGGGTCTGTGCGCTCAGTGCTTCGTAGATGATCGGGCCGCCAGGCAACAGAACCGGGTCATGCGGTACGTCCATGACGATGCGCGTCAACGCGCCGAAGTGGTCGTGCAGCCGGCGACTGAGGTCGGTATCGACGGTCTGAGCTGGTGCGGTCAGGACGGTAACGGCACGCTTGACGACGTCCTGCTGGCCGGTGGCGCGTAGCGCGTCGATGAGCCAGGCGGCGGACTGGGCGGTGTCCTCACGAACGGTGGAGACGATGACCAGCTGGTCCGCGGCCGCCACGGCTGCCTGCCAGTTGCTGGCGCGCATGTTGTTGCCGGTATCGATGACGATCAGCCGGTAGAACCTGGCCAGGGTGCTGTGCAGACGGTTGAACGCATCGGCATCGATGGAAGCGGCAGATGCCGCATCCTCATCGGAGGCGAGGACGTCGAACTGGGTCGAGCCCTGGGAACGGATGTAGTTGTCGAGGTCTCCCACCCGGGCGCCGCGGACGTCGGTGAACCGCTCAAGGTCGCGCAGCAGGTCGACGGCTGTGTTGGTATGCCGTGCGGGGTTCGCCCGCCAGCCAAGCGTTCCTCGCGTCTCGTTGTTGTCCCAGGCCAGCGTGTATCCGCCGCGGTGAATCCCGAAGGTCGCAGCCAGCAGCATGGTGACAGTTGTCTTGGTCCCACCGCCCTTGGGGTTGACCACAACGATGGTCTTGGGGCCGTCCAGGCTGCGTTGGATCGAGGCGACCTCGCTGCGGTGCTCCCGCTCGGCGGGGCCGGGCCCTGGATGAATCAGACCCCCGGTCAGCCACTTGATTCTGGCCTGCCAGCCCTGTTGTGCCGGCCCAACTGGTGCTGGGGGCCGAGCAGCGATGAGGTCGTGCAGCGTGGGCACCTTCTGCGCCTGAGCCGCCTCAGCCTCGCTGCGACTGCGACGTGAGCTGCGGTGGCTTGGCCGGTGAGGGAGCTGTGAGCGGCCTTCGACCAGAGCGCCGCTCTCTGCTGAGACGTCAGTTGATGGCGACATGCTGGTAAATATTACGACAGTGACGCGCTGGCCTCAGCCGAGGACTTCGTCCGGTCACCTGAGTGGGAGTGATCCGGTCGCCCAGACCACTCCCACACACCCGTCTTTGGATCCCTTGATTCGGGTCAGTCGCGATGGTCAGCGACGGTCACGGCGATCGTCGCGGCGATCTGCCCGGCGGTGGTGGCCATGCGCAACCACGGCGGCGCCACCGACAACCGCTGCTGTCCTGCGTCTGCGCTGACGTCGGGCTAGGGGCATGTCAGACTCCTTCCTCTTCTTCGGCCTCGAGTGCGGCCAGCACGGCCTGGTTCGGGATGGTCCCCCTGGCAACCAGCTGGCCGCCGGCGTCACGAACTGCCGCGCCGAACGGCGCTGACCACTTGTTCTCCCACACCAGGACCGCTGCCGTACTTCCCGGCTCGATCACGGTGGCAATGTCGGCCAGGTCCTGCTCGCCCAGCACCATGGCCAGGTCGCGCTCGTAGGCTCGTAGGTCGCCGAGCTCGCTGTCTTCGAGATCTTCGATCTCGAAGGCCTCAAACCTGCCGTCCGTGTCCTTCTTGACCACGAGCAGGTCCAGGACCCGGATCAGGCCCCTTTCCGTCAGGTCGCTGATCACCGGCGCAATGCCGCCGTTGAACTTGCTGCCGGGGAACTCCAGGACCAGCCAGTCAACTGCGCCCAGCTCATCGATTGCTTGGGACACGTGGTTCTCCTTGTCTACCCGCCGCGCTGATCGGCGGGCCTTGTTGTCAGGTGGCAGATCGGTCAGCGGAGTGCGCCCGCGTGGCTACCCGTCACGATCCGGCTGCTTACAGCTCCATCGGACCTTGCGGAGGGGAGCCACGCCTCCCCCCGCGGGGGTGAGATTGCCAATCCACCATCTGGTCGCATTCCCTTACGGCGTTCGGCGGATGAGAATGTGTAAGCAAGGCGGTCTCGGTCGGGGCGTGACATACCGACCGCGGCCGTCTTGCGTCGGTATGGGGGCCTCACTTCTCAGTCCGGCTACCGGCTCCGCGATTCTCCTCAATGACGTGGCCGTTGGCCCTATCGCGGCCTAAGGGGCTTGGTGCCTGACCTATCGAGAATAGGGAGTTCTCCTCATGTGCGGGCCTACCTCAGATGCCCAGGATCAAGTGATCAGCAAGAGATCCAGCAACAAGATCCAGACACAAGATCCGCACTGAGGAGCAAACCATGATGATCCCGACCGAGCCTTTCCTGACCGAGGAGATCAAGTACCGTCAGCGCCGAGTCAGCCAGCTGTACGACAAGAGCCGCAACGCGGGGCAGCGGCGTCATCGCTGGGTGCCGCGCCTGCCATCCCTCAGCCTTCCCCGTCCGGCGGCGAGCCTTGGCGGGCGTGGCCTGAGCAAGCTGGCGGAATGACCTTTTCGCCCGCCACCTTGTCGGTGGCCGGTGAAATACTCGACAACGTGGCCTACCAGCGGGATGCGGCGAAACCGATCCTCGGGCGCGACAGCGAGCTCGCCGACCTCGCCGAGCACCTCGGTCTCCGAGGCGAGCCGCGGTCCCGCGCTGTGCTCCTCGCCGGCGACGCAGGGGTGGGGAAGACGCGGTTGATCGCCGAGCTGACCGACCAGCTGTCGGCGGCTGGTTGGGTGACGATGGTCGGGCACTGCCTTGACTTTGCCGACGCCGCGTTGCCCTACCTCCCCTTCTCCGAGATCTTCGGTCGGCTGACGACGACCGACGCTGAGTTGGCGGCGCTGCTCGCAGAGGATCACCCCGCCCTCACCCACCTCCAGCCGGGCCGCAGGATGATCTCGGGGACCGCAGAACGTCCAAGCGAGAACCTTGATCGCGCCGAGCTCTTCGACGCAGTGCACGGGGCGCTTGAGAAGGTGGGAAGCTCGGCACCGCTGCTGGTGGTCGTCGAGGATGTGCACTGGGCTGATCAGTCCACCCGAGACCTGATCAGCTTGCTCTTCGCCCGCTCGTTCGACTCGCCAGTGTCGGTCCTCGCGTCCTACCGCACCGACGACCTCCACCGTCGCCATCCACTGCGCGCCACTGTCGCCGAGTGGACGCGACTGCCCGGCCTGCGTCGGCTCCAGCTCGGACCGCTCCCGGATGCCTATGTCCGGCGCCTGGTTGGTGGTCTGCAGGTCGGCGCGATGAGCGAGCGCGACCTGCACACGATCGTGGCACGAGCCGAAGGCAATGCCTTCTTCGCAGAAGAGCTGACGGTCGCCTCCGAAATGGGCTCCGAAGGCCTGCCGGATGACCTCTCCGACCTGCTCCTGGTCAGGCTCGACCGTCTGGGTGACAGTGCGAAGCAGGTGGTGCGAGCGGCCTCGTGCTCCGGGCGGCGTGTCTCGCACATCCTGCTCTCCCAGGTCGTCGACCAGGATGACGAGGAGCTCGAGAGGTCGCTTCGGGCGGCGGTCGAGTCCAACGTCCTGGTTCAGGTTGGCGTCGACGGCTATGCCTTCCGACACGCCCTGCTCGCTGAAGCCGTCTACGACGACCTCCTGCCGGGCGAGCGGGGGCGTATCCACGCGGCGTACGCCCAAGCACTGAGCAGTCGGGTCGTTGATGGAACGGCGGCCGAGCTGGCCCGCCATGCCCGCGCCGCCAACGATCTGGACACAGCGATCCGGGCAAGCATCAGTGCAGGCCGCGATGCCATGTCGGTTGGTGGTCCCGATGAAGCGGCCCGGCACTATGAGGCAGCGCTCGACCTGCTGTCAGATCCGAAGCGCGAGGTACCTGTCGGCCTCGACCCCATCAGCCTGGTGGTGGACGCCGCCGAAGCCGTGACTGCCTCGGGTCATCCGCAACGGGCGGTTGCCCTCGTCGAGGACCAGCTCCGCCATTTGTCGACCGATGCGCCCGCTCGAGACAGGGCCAGGCTGCTGATGGCCATGGCCACCGCAGCATCGCTGACCGACGTGCCAACCGGTGCGCTCGAGGCCATGACCGAGGCGCTGTCGCTGATCGACGACGAGCCAACGCCCCTGCGGGCCAAGCTGCTCAGCGCGCTTGCCTTGGCAAACGCCCAACGTGGCCGGGATGAGGAGGCCGCCCGCCATGCGGCGGAGGCGCTCGGGCTCGCGCAACAGCTCGGCCTACCACGCGTCGTGGCCGATGCGACGACCACCCTGGCCGGCATCGACGAACGCGGCGGCGACCCTGACGCCGCGCGCACGGCGCTGGAACAGATCGTCGTGCTGGCCCGCAGCCAAGGCCATACCGGCGCGGAGATGCGTGGGCTCTTCCTGCTCGGTGGGCTGCATCACGAACGTGCTGAGTACGAGGAGGCCCAGCGCATCTACGCTCTTGCCGAAAGCACCGCGCTAGCTGCCGGACGCCCTTGGGCGCCGTACGGCTTCGATGGCCGGATGATGGGCGCCCTCACCGCTTACCAGCGTGGGTTGTGGGACGACGCCCTGGCGATGGCTGACTACTCAGGGCAGTCACCGCCGCAGCTACCGGAGGCGATGCTCAATGCGGTCAAGATGCTGGTGGCTGCCGGACGGGGCGACCGGGCGACGCTCCGATTCTTCGAGCAGTCCCGGCCGCTTTGGGAGCGCGAAGGACTGCTTGCACTCGTGGGCGGAGCCGCGGCGATCGAGCTGTACGGCCAGGACGGGGACATCACCGCGATGTTGGCCGCCCACGACGACGTGGTCGCTAATGCCACGCGGATCTGGCAGGAGTTCTTTGCCGGACGGATCCGGCTGTCGGCGCTCGTTCTCGGCCAGCTCGCCTCTGCCGTGGTCACTGCCCGGGTTTCCGACCGCCACGTCCTGATGGCCCCGGTCGCAGGCCTGGTCACCGCAGTCGAGGGCGTGCGCCAACGTATTGACAAGCGCAAGCAGCCCCTGGGGCCGGAAGGAGTGGCATGGCTCGCCCGCAGCCATGCCGAGCACCTCCGGCTGCGTTGGCTTGCCGATATCGACCCGCCGCACGAACAGGATCTCGTCGCCGCATGGGAGGAGGCGACCACGGCCTTCACCGTCATGGGCCACCCGTTCGAGACGGCCCGGTCCCAGGCGCGGTTGGCGTCGGTGCTCCGCGCGATGGGTAGGACCAGCGAGGCCCGTGAGAACGCCTTGGCTGCTCGTCACACCGCCCGGCAGCTGGGCGCTGAGCCATTGCTGGCCGAGCTGGGTCAGCTGGGCGCAGGCTCGGGCCGAGAGGTCGACAGCCGCCGCAACACCGAGCTCACCACCAGGGAGACCGAGATCCTCACGCTGGTTGCCCAGGGGCGCAGCAACGGCGAGATTGCCCGTCAGCTGTTCATCAGTCCCAAGACCGTCAGCGTGCACATCTCCAACATCCTCGCCAAGCTCGGCGCTGCCAGCCGCACTGAGGCTGCAGCGATCGGCCGCCGCGACGGTCTCCTCCCCGACCAGCTGCCCGCCAGGTGAGGGCGCGGTTGTCGGACGAGGTCTCAGCCGTTGACGAGGCGGTCTAGGGCGGCCCGGACCGCTCCGGGACGATCGAGCCAGGGGAAGTGGCCGACGCCGTCCAGCACCTGGACTGCGGCCGCGGGACCGATGGCTTGGGCGGTGTCGGTCGATGTCGTCACCGGCATCGGGCTGCCCGAGCCGTGCACGAAAAGGGTTGGCACCGATAGACCTTCGAGCCGGCCCGCCAGGTAGGGCAGCTCAGTATGCAGCGACGCGTAGGTCGCGAGGTGGGCCTCCACCGACATCTGCAGATCGGGACACGGCGGCGCCTCAGCCCGGGTGGCGAAGTAGGCCGGCCAGACCAGCTGCACCGACTCCACGGCTTCCGCGTCCGTAGGGTGGCCGTCCGCGGACTGTCGGTCCAGCTCCTCCAACCGCTCAACATCCTTTGCCGGTGTGCGGCGAATCAGCTCGGCCTCGAACTCGGCCTGGCCCCCGTCGCCAACGCCCCCGAGCGGTTCGATGACCATCGCGGCAGCGAGCCGTTCGGGGTGGGCGGCGAGCAGATGCAGCAGGAGGTGGCCGCCCCAGGAGTGTCCGATCACGACGGCGCGGTCCCAGCCCAGACCATCAAGTACCGCCACCACGTCCGCGACCTGGGTGGGCACGTCGAAGGGGGCGCCGGCGGTGGAAGGCGGCAGGCCCCGTTGTTGGTAGACCGCCACCTGGTAGCCATCGCTGATCTCGTCCACCAGCGGCTTCAGATAGGTCCAGGGGAGGCCCGGTCCTCCATGCAACAGCAGCACGGCGTCGCCGAGACCTACCACCGAGCCGCGCAGCAACCCACCGTCAACACCGATCTCGAACGAGTCATCCAGCACGCGAGCCAACCTAGCGTCTGCTGACAGCACCGGCGGATGTTCAGAGGAGACCGGACAGCGTCTCAGACAAGCGCTCGGCCATCATGATCGTGATCACCTGGGGAAAACCGGAGGGCGCCGTCGGAATGATCGATGCGTCGATAACACTCAGCCGGCTGACACCGTGCACGCGGCCGACCGCGTCGACCACGGCGCCGTCCTCCGGGAAGGCGCCCATGGCGCAGGTGCCGACGGTGTGTGGCACCGAGCTGACCCGTTGGAGCACTGCGGCACGCACCTCGCAAGCGTCGCGGGGAGCGGGCGTGATCGGGCCTGCGCAGACCCGCCGCAGGTCTGGGCTCCTGGCGATCTCCAGCCCGCGCGAGAACCCCTCACACAGGCGGTCGACATCCTGTTCGTCGCGTAGGCCAGGTAGCTCGATTCTGGGCTGCTGATGCGGGTCGGGGGAGTTCAGCCGAACCCTGCCGCGCGAGAGTGGCTTCAGCAGCATGACGTCGACGAAGGCCTCGGGCGGCTCCCCGGCGGGTTCGGACACCCACAGACCCAGGTCGGGCGGACCGGCCGGGTCTGCGGCAGAGCTGTGAAACGTTGCCATCAGGTCCATCATCGGAGCTGTTCGGTACTGACCCCGATAGCCGAGATCGATATCGGGACTCGGGTGGTCTGCCAGGTTGGCGCCCACCCCTGCGAGGTCGACACGGACGGGGACATCGACGCCCGCCAGGTGGTTCGCCGGGCCGATACCGGAGCGCATGAGAAGGGTCGGGCTGCCGTACGTGCCGGCGCAAAGCACGACCCAGCCACCCGCGTTCACTGTGCCGTCCAGCAGTCTGACGCCGGTCGCCTGGCCACCATCGAGAACGATGTCGGCGACCTGGGATTCCGCGCGAACCTCGAGGTTTTGTGGTGTGCCCTCAGCAGGAAGGTATGCGTCGGCCGTCGTCACCCGGGACCCGTCGTACGCGCTTCTGGGCATCCTGCCGAATCCAACAGCTCCAGGTCGGTTGTGGTCATCCACAGTCTGGAAGCCGTTGGCGGCGAACGCGCGAACGAGGGCCGCTTCGTACTCTGTCGGTTCAAGTCCGGGATAACGGGTGACCGGCAACGGACCTCTGCTCCCGTGCCATGGCTGAGCGCCGAAGTCGAGGTCGTTCTCAAGGCGGTTGAAATAGGGCAGCACGTCATCGAAACCCCAGCCGATGTTGCCGAGGCGAACCCACTCCTCGAAGTCAGCGGGTGAACCTCGCATCGCATACCTCGTGACCCACGAGGTTCCACCCACCAGCTTGCCCCTGTGCAACGGCGTGACAACGCCATCGTGATCCGGTTGCGACTCATAGCCCCATCCATGCTCGCGGTACATGCCCCACCCATCGTGCAGGCCATCAGGTGGATGTGCGCGAAGGTCGGGCCCCGCCTCCAGAAGCAGCACGGAGCGTGAGCTGTTCTCGGCAAGCCGTGACGCGACGACGCAGCCGGCACTCCCTGCGCCGACGACGATGACGTCGAACGTCCTAGACGCGACCAGCACACGCTCCTCCTGCTCGCCGGGACCAGAACCTCATTCTGCGCGGCGGCCCAGTACCTGTCGACGGTGCAAATCGGGTCATGCGAGCGATGCTCGTACTGCGCTTGATCGACTGGTCAAACGCGATGACAATTGATGACGATGGTGCGTTCGGACCAGGGAGAATCCGTGACGGGAGAAACCGTGACTGACATCATCGACCAGATGGTCGCTGCCATGAACGAACACGACCTTGACCGTGCAGCCGGGCTCATGCACCCCGACTACCGCAGCGAACAGCCGGTCCACCCGAGCCAGGCATTCGTCGGGCGAGCGCAGATGCGCGCCAACTGGAAGGCCATGTTCGCCGGCATCCCTGACTTCCACGCCGAGCTCTGCCGATCAGTCCATGACGGAGACACGACCTGGAGCGAATGGCACTGGTCGGGCACCC
This sequence comes from Dermatophilaceae bacterium, assembly GCA_039933475.1. Classification (GTDB taxonomy): domain Bacteria; phylum Actinomycetota; class Actinomycetes; order Actinomycetales; family Dermatophilaceae; genus UBA4719. The sequence goes on along the minus strand of JBDTOA010000037.1, from coordinate 1,590 downwards.
GCGTCGACGGGCAGCCGTTCGAGGCGCGCGGGGTGACGCTGTTCGAGATCAGGGGCGGTCAGGTTGTCGCCGGAAGGCTGTACATGGAGGACCTTGACCGCGAGGCAGTCAGTGTCGAGCAGGCCGTTCAGCGGCGGACCGGTCTTCGCCCCGACGACGCCACCAGCCAGGGGCATTGATGTTGGCGATGACTGTGAGGTTTCGGCTGCTATCACGACCCAGACCTCACAGTCATCGCCAACGGCCACGGAGCCTCGTATCGTCGTGAGGGTGCGCCGAGGTGGCGTTGGCCGCCCTAGGGCAGTCGCTGGCCGGAGAGCAGGATGCGGGCACCCTGACGCCAGCGCGCATCGGCGCAGGACGTGTAGTTCGTCCACGTCGCGCCCAGCGCGATGGCCATGCAGTCGGCCGAACGCTCACGAGCCGCTGTTGTTCCTCCGCCGAACCACCGGCTCAGGGCGAGGTTGGCGGACTGCTGGTCCCATCCGTAGTTGTATCCGGCGCGCGCATGTCCGTACTCATGGGCGGCGACGTCGTAGACCCGGGAAGCAGAAACGTTCGGAGAGATGTAGATTCTCCCGTTGCTGAGATCGGTGGCCCCCCAATGCCCGTAACGGCTGGTGACCTCCCAGGTGGCAACACCGTTCTGATAGCCCGGGATCCGGGCGATGGCCTGGTTGAGCAGGAGCCAGGTCGTCGGCCCGTGAGTGACCGGTGCGGTGGTGACCGCTGCTGGGGCTTTGGCTTTTGGGAGCTTAGCGGCGGCGGCTCGGGATCCCGTCGTTGCCAGGTGCCTGGTGGCCGGCGCGACTCGGGCGTGTGCCCGGGTCGCTGTTCCTCGTGGGTTGACCGCCAGCAACCGAGTCTGTAGGTCCTGGGGGAGGGCCACCACCGGACGGGCGGGCTGCGGGGTGGGGCGAACAGGAGCGTCAGCACCACTTCCGCCGCCGAGAGTCCCCAGTGCGCCGAGCACTGCGAGCAGGGCCAGAGGGGCACGCGAAAGGGTCTTGAAGAACATGTGGAGGCCTCAACGGGGCACGCTTCGAAGGGTGAGAGATCGCTCTCAACTGGCGAACCCCGAATCCACCGGTTGGACCAGCAGTGACACTCTGAAGCAAGAAATATACCCCTATCCGATGAAGTAGGGCATTTGTCCGTGTCTGCCCCGCCACCCAGGTCCAGATCATGGCGTGGTGGCTCTCGCTAGGCTGATCCGCGTGACCGACAACCCCCAGCCCCAGCCGACTCTGCCCCCAAGCCCCACGGTCAAGGCGCCGGCGCGGGCTCGTCTCCTGGTTGCCGAGGACGAGACCCTCATCCGCCTGGACCTTGTGGAGATGCTGGTCGAGGGGGGTTATGAGGTCGTCGGACAGGCCAGTGACGGTGAGCAGGCCGTCGCCCTGTGCCGTGAGCTCAAACCGGATCTGGTGATGATGGACATCCGGATGCCTGTGCTCGATGGCATCAGCGCGGCCGAGCAGATCGGCAAGGAGCGGATCGCACCGGTGGTGATGCTCACCGCCTTCAGCCAGAAGGAGCTTGTCGAGCGTGCGCGGGATGCGGGCGTCATGGCCTACATCGTCAAACCGT
>JBDTOA010000036.1:0-13644 GCA_039933475.1 Dermatophilaceae bacterium | reverse complement strand
CCAGAAGTCCCACACCCACGAGTCCGGAAGCTGAAAGGCCATCAGTCCCTCATCCCGGCGGGTGCATTCGTTGACCCGGCCGCGACGCGTTCGCCGATGTGCGCTTCATCAAGTCTTCCGAACGTCAGGGTTAGCCTCTTTGTTATTCGATCGGAATGTGATCTTCCTCTCACCCGGCCGCGTGCGTCAACAGCCCATAACCAAACCGTTACAAAGGGGAACCCGCCCACGGAGTTGTCGGTGTATTTGTCCAGTTCCCAAGGTACGAAGGCATATTGGCCGCCGCGCCTTCATGACGCAAGCCTCGTTTGGGTGGACGCAGCGTGGGCCGCCTCCCGGAGCGCTCTAGGCTGACAACGTCTCCAGCCCCGGACCGACCCGGCAGGTGGCGGGGTTGACGATGGTGACTGTCAAAGGAGCGACGATGCCCGAGTTCGGATATGAGGACCTGCTTCCGCTTGGAGCTGACCATACGGAATACCGGCACCTGACCAGCGAGGGTGTCAGGAAGGTTGCCGGCCCGGATGGGCGAGAGTTCCTTGAGGTGGCGCCTGAGGCGCTCCGGCTGTTGACCGAGACGGCGATGCACGACATCGCGCACTACCTCCGGACGGCCCATCTGGCCCAGGTGCGCAGCATCATCGACGACCCGGAGGCCAGCCCTAACGACAAGTTCGTCGCGCTCGACCTGCTCAAGAACGCGAACATCGCCGCGGGGGGCGTCCTGCCGATGTGCCAGGACACTGGCACCGCGATCGTCATGGGCAAGCGGGGCCAGCACGTGCTCACCCAGAGCGGTGCGGGTTCGGACGAGTCGGCCATTGCCCAGGGCGTGTACGACGCGTACACCCGTCTCAACCTTCGTTACTCCCAGATGGCCCCGATCACCACCTGGCAGGAGAAGAACACCGGCTCCAACCTCCCAGCACAGATCGAGCTCTATGCCGACACTGCCGTCGGCCATGAGACCACCTACAAGTTCCTGTTCATGGCCAAGGGCGGTGGCTCGGCGAACAAGTCCTACCTCTACCAGGAGACCAAGGCCATCCTGAACCCAGACGCCATGCTCACCTTCCTCGACGAGAAGCTGCGCTCCCTCGGGACGGCGGCTTGCCCGCCATACCACCTGGCCATCGTCATCGGTGGTACAAGTGCCGAGTTCGCTTTGAAGACAGCCAAGTACGCCAGCACCAAGTACCTTGACAGCCTGCCCCGCGAAGGCTCAGCAGCCACGGCCCATGGGTTCAGGGATGTCGAGCTCGAAGCCCAGGTGCTCGAGCTGACCCGGAGCTTCGGCATCGGCGCACAGTTCGGCGGCAAGTACTTCTGCCACGACGTCCGCGTCATCCGGCTGCCCCGCCACGGAGCATCGCTGCCGATTGCGATCGCGGTCTCCTGCTCAGCAGACCGTCAGGCGCTCGGCAAGATCACGCCCGAGGGCGTCTTCATCGAGGCACTGGAGACCGACCCTGCCAGGTTCCTTCCGGAGACGGCCGACCATCACGTCACGGCTGGGTCCTCGGCTGCCGCGGACCACGTCGTGAGAGTCGACCTCAGCCGCCCCATGGACGAGATTCGCGCTGAGCTGACGAAACACCCTGTAATGACACGCCTTTCGCTGACCGGAACGCTTGTCGTCGCCCGCGACCTCGCGCATGCCAAGATCAGGGACCTGCTCGACGCAGGAGAGCAGATGCCGCAGTACCTCAAGGACCACCCCGTCTACTACGCCGGTCCGGCCAAGAAACCCGAGGGCTATGCGAGCGGATCGTTCGGCCCCACCACCGCTGGACGGATGGACTCGTACGTCGAACAGTTCCAGGCCGCCGGTGGCTCGATGGTCATGCTTGCCAAGGGCAACCGTTCGGGCCAGGTCAGCGCCGCGTGCGCAACCTACGGTGGGTTCTACCTCGGCTCGATCGGCGGCCCAGCGGCCCGGCTCGCCCAGGACTGCATCAAGTCCGTTGAGGTTCTTGAGTATCCGGAGCTCGGCATGGAAGCTGTCTGGAAGATCGAGGTCGAGGACTTCCCGGCGTTCATCATCGTGGACGACAAGGGCAACGACTTCTACGCCGACACGGTCAAGCCGCTCGCCATGAGCATCACCAAGCGACCCGGGCTGTGACCGACAGCGGATCGGGGACGCCGCCCAGGCCATGGACTCCCGCGCAAGCCTGGGCGAAGCTGGCCCGCGGCAACGATCGCTTTGTCGCGGGCGAGCACTGGCACCCCAACCAGGACGCCGCGCGCCGTGACAGCCTGACCGACGGCCAGACGCCCTTTGCCGTCTTCTTCGGGTGCGCCGACTCGCGGGTCGCGGCCGAGATCATCTTCGACCGGGGCCTCGGCGACCTCTTCGTCGTCCGAACCGCCGGTCATGTCATCGACGCCGGCGTGCTGGGATCCATCGAGTTCGGCGTTGCCGTTCTGAACATCCCGCTTGTCGTCATTCTGGGGCACGACTCGTGCGGGGCAGTGTCTGCCACGGTCGACGCGGTCCAGAACGGGGTCATGCCGAAGGGATACATCCGCGACATCGTCGAACGGGTCACTCCGAGCGTCCTGGCGGCCAACCAGGCGGGCATGACCACCGCTGACGAGATCGAGGCTGAGCACGTGCGGCACACGCTGCGCCTGCTGACCGAACGATCAAGACTGGTCGGGGACCGTATCGCGAGCGGTCGCCTCGCCGTCGTCGGCGCTACGTATGCCCTCGGGGATGGTCGGGCCCGCATCGTGGACTCCGTGGGTCTCGACCTCACGCCGTAGCCGAAACAAAGAAAAGCCGGGACCAGGAAGGAGAGAACGTCTCCCTGGCCTCGGCTCTGTTGCGCCTCTTGCCCTTTACAGGGCTGGGGGGACGAGCGTGTTCATCTGCAAGGTGACCGCAGTCTGCGCCAAGAGCCGGCCATTTATCGACGCCTTGGTCTTCATGGCAATCATCGTCTTGGAGAGAATCGTGCCCTCGAAGTGCGCCTGGGTTCCGATGCTGACTGCGCCAGCCGTGGCCCAGAACACATTCTTGGCCTGTGCTCCGCCGGTCAGGATCACATTCGTGGCCGAAGCCTCCTCAAGAGTTCCGGCAATCTGCATGATCCACACATCATCCGGACCACCCGCGAGGGTGACGTCCCTGGATATGGATACGTTGGAGGACCAGTTGTAAAGCCCCGGGGCCAGCGTCAGTCCGGCAAGCTCTCCAGCGCCGAGGTTGACGGCATCCGGCAAGGTTCGTCCGGCCGCGTCGTTGTAGGCGGCCTCCATGTCACCGACACCCAACGTCAGGCGCGTGGGGTCGGTCACACTGCAGGGAAGTGGACCCGCGGCGTCGACGGTGTAGATGATCCCGTTCACCTCTCCGCAGGTAAGACCGATAGCGGCACCGGTGATGGGACTGGTCCCGATATCTCCGTCAATAGAGGTCTTGAATACGTCCGTTATACCTGACTTCGACAGAACCGTGAAGTTGCCGGCCGAGCCAAGATCAATGGGTGTCTCTGGGGCCGCAGCCGCGGCTCCCGTCGTGCCGGCCGCCAACATTGAGATGATCGCAATGGGAATGATAGTGAGAGTTCTTAGCCTCAAAATTCTCCTCATGTTTTTCACTAGGTGAAAAGCCGTGCCTGACCGATCAGGAATGGAGTGGTTGACCCCGTCCCAATCGCGGCACGTCAAGAGGATTACGACCCCCAAACGGACCAATCATGACAAACACGGACCAATCCCGCGCTGATCTTGGCACTGTTCTGTCCCAATTGACCCCATTTGTGACTTTGTTCACCAAGCTCGAACTGAGCCGATGCGACATGTCACTGGAGCGTCACCGCGTCAGAGGGCAAGGTTCTTGGCCACCACATCGGCAAGCCGCTGGGCAACAACCTGGGCGCGGGCAGCGTCGTCAGCCTCGACCATGACGCGCACCAAAGACTCGGTCCCAGACTTGCGCAGGAGCACCCTTCCGATCCCGGCCAGCTCGATCTCGGCCGCCCGAACCTCGGACTGAACGACCTCATTGCCTTCAACCGCGCGCTTGTCCACGCCCTTGACGTTGATCAGAACCTGAGGCAGGCGCTTCATGACCCCAGCCAGGTCCTCCAGGGAGCGGCCCGTCTGAGCGAGACGCGAGGCCAGCATGAGCCCGGTCATGGTGCCGTCACCCGTGGTCCCGTGGTCAAGGAAGATCACGTGCCCGGACTGCTCACCACCCAGGGAGAACGATCCGGACTTCATCTCCTCCAGAACGTAACGATCGCCTACCGCGGTCTGCCTGACCTCAACACCCTCGCGCTCCAGCGCCTGGAGCATTCCGAGGTTGCTCATCACGGTGGCAACGAGCGTGTGGTGCGCAAGCACACCGCGCTCGCGCATCGACAGCGCGAGGATGGCCATGATCTGGTCCCCGTCCACATCTGTACCGCGGGCGTCCACTGCGAGGCAACGGTCGGCATCACCGTCCAGCGCGATGCCGAGGTCGGCTCCGGAAGCGAGCACGGCCTTCTGGAGGTTCCCCAGGTGGGTCGAGCCGTAGCCGTCGTTGATGTTGAGGCCGTCGGGCTCGCAACCGATGACCGTCACCGTTGCCCCCGCCTGGCGGAAGGCCTCCGGAGCAACCTCGCTGGCGGCGCCGTGCGCCGCGTCCAGGACGACGGACAGGCCGTCCAGGCGGTTCGGAAGAGCGCCAAGCAGGTGGGTGATGTACCGGGCGGGGCCATCCTGAAGTGGTCTGACCCGCCCCACGTCCGCCCCCGTGGGCCGTGACCAGGGCTCGTTCAGCCGAGCCTCGATCGCGTCCTCGAGCTCGTCAGCAAGCTTGTGCCCGCCGCGGGCGAAGAACTTGATGCCGTTATCTGGCATCGCGTTGTGAGAAGCCGACAGCATGACCCCGAGGTCGGCACCGCAGTCGGCGATCAGGAACGCGATCGCTGGAGTCGGCAGGATGCCGGCATCCAGGACGTCGACGCCAGCTGATGCCAGCCCCGCGATGGTCGCCGCGGCCAAGAACTCCCCTGACGCCCTCGGGTCGCGTCCGACGATGGCCCTGGGTCGATGGTCGTCGAAGGCACCGACCTCTCCGAGCACGTGCGCCGCTGCGACTGAGAGGTCGAGAGCGAGCTCAGCGGTCAGATACTTGTTCGCCAGGCCCCGAACGCCATCGGTGCCAAAGAGTCGAGCAGCCATACGGGCGAGCCTCTCAGAGGAGATAACAGAGGCGGCCTCGAAGCCCGGGCATCGCCGGGTTCGAAGCCGCCACTGGCGGGATGATGCTGGCTCAGCGCTTGCTGTACTGAGGCGCCTTGCGGGCCTTCTTCAGACCGGCCTTCTTGCGCTCGGGGACGCGAGCGTCCCGGGTCAGGAAGCCGGCCTTCTTCAGCGCTGGGCGGTTCAGGTCTTCGTCAATGCCGTTCAGCGAACGGGCAATGCCCAGACGCACCGCGCCGGCCTGGCCGGAAGGGCCACCGCCGTGCACGCGTACGAGGACGTCATACGCCCCATCGAGCTCGAGCACCTTGAAGGGCTCGTTCACGATCTGCTGGTGCACCTTGTTGGGGAAGTACTGGTCCAGCGTGCGGTTGTTGATCTTCCACTGACCGCTGCCCGGGATGATCCGCACGCGGGCGATGGCCTGCTTGCGACGTCCGGTGGCGGCACCGGGGACGGAAGCCGTCGCCTTGCGGACCTCGGCCACGGGGGCCTCGGACTCGCTGGTGTACTCGGTGAGCTCGATCTCGTCGCCCTTGACAGCATCTGTGTCGGCGGCGGAAGTGGTGTCAGGCACGGTTCTCCTCGTTGCGATGTCTGAGTCGCGAAGACTCAGCCTGATCAGTTAGTGGTTCAGCCCTTGCGGGCCGAGGGATTACTGCGCGACCTGTGTGATCTCGAAGGGCACTGGCTTCTGCGCCTGGTGCGGGTGGACGTCTCCGGCGTACACCTTCAGCTTGCTCAGCTGCTGACGGGCGATGGAGTTCTTGGGGAGCATGCCGCGGACGGCCTTCTCGACGGCCTTGGCGGGCGCCTTGGCGAGCAGCTCCTGGTAGGAGGTCGCCCTGAGCCCACCGGGGAAGCCGGAGTGGTGGTACGCCTTCTTCTGCGCCAGCTTGCTGCCGGTGAGGGCGACCTTGTCGGCGTTGATGATGACCACGAAGTCACCACCGTCAACGTGCGGCGCGAAGGTCGGCTTGTGCTTGCCACGCAGGAGGATGGCAGTCTGGCTCGCCAGCCGTCCGAGGACGACGTCGGTGGCGTCGATGACGAACCACTGACGCTCAACCTCGCCGGGCTTTGGGGTGTACGTACGCACGGATAAGCCTTCGTTCTCTCGTGACTGTGCAACTGGGCACATGACTGCGGGAATGTGGTGGTGCGACGGTGGCAGTGCGTCCCCGAGTAGCTCGGGGTCGGCGACCGTGAGGCCGCAGTTGCACAACTGTTCAACGGCGTATAACGATACCGGGGTCCACCCACGCCGCATAATCAGCCTGAAGAGGCCGGTTCTGAGCACAAATCTGCCTTCTTGAGGCTCTGTCAGACGACTTGTGCAAAGGAACTGTGCATGATTAGTGTGTATTCATGAGCAGTCCGACCGCGCCCACCGTGCACCTCGACCGCCCGGCTCTGGCCATGCTCGCCCATCCGCTGCGCTCCCGTCTGCTCGCCGAGCTTCGGTCTCGCGGCCCCGCGACGGCCACAACGCTTGCCGCCGTTCTGCAGACCAACACCGGTGCCACCAGCTATCACCTGCGCAAGCTTGCCGAAGTGGGCCTGGTGGTCGACACGAGCCCGGGCAGCGGACGGAAGCGTCTCTGGAGCCCTGGCACCGAGTTCCGCCCTCGCGACGAGGACCCCGGCGACGATGCCGACGCCGACGCTGCCGTCGCATGGCTCGCCCGCGACTATCTGCATCACTTCACCGACCGGGCAGAGGTGTGGCTGGACACGCGCAGCCGGTGGCCTGATGAATGGCGCGAGCCGGTGGGGCTCTCGGATCACCTTGTGCAGGTCACCGCCGAACAGCTCTCGGCCTTGCGTGCCGACCTCGCCGACGTCCTTGAGCGCTACCGCCGGGTCGGAGCGGGCAACCCGAGCGCACGACGGGTCTCGGTCTACGTCTGCCCCCTGCCGGTCGACAGCCCGTCCCAATGAGGGCACGGCGGCCGGTGGCACCTCGGTATCATCCGTGACACCTCCACACGTGCCAGCGGTGATACCCACATGCCATCAGGCCCCGAACCGGGCAGATCGGGGGTCGTTGGGACATGCTTAGCCTGACGGATCCGGTCGACAGCCCGCCCGAGTAAGGAGCCGCTGCCCGTGGACTTCGCTGCACTGGCGGTCATCGTCCTGGCCGGCCTGGTCGGGCCACTGCTGGCCCTTCCGCGTGGCTGGCACGTGCCGGTGGTCGTCGGAGAGCTGGTCATGGGGATCGTCCTGGGCAGGACCGGGTTCGGCTACCTGGATGCCTCCGAGCGCACGTTCTCCTTCCTTGCCGAGGTCGGCTTCGGGCTGGTCATGTTTGTCGTCGGGACCCACGTGCCCGTGCGGGACGTCCGTCTCCGCCATGGACTGGGCCGAGGCGCCGCCCGTGCCGTCCTGGTCGGGGCTGGATCGGCAGTGCTGGGCGTCCTCGTGGCCGCCGGCTTCGGGACCGGCCATGCCGCGCTGTATGCCGTCCTGATGGCTTCGTCCTCGGCCGCGCTGATCCTGCCCATCATTGACTCGCTGGACCTCGGCGGCGAGCCGGTGCTCGAGCTGCTCCCCCAGGTGGCGATCGCCGATGCCGCCTGCATCGTCGCCCTGCCTCTGGCCATCGACCCCAGCCATTCCGGGCGCGCAGCGCTTGGTGCGCTGGCCGTCATACTGACCGGCGCAGTGGTCTTCGTCCTCCTGCTCGTGCTGGAGCGCAAGGGACTTCGACACCGGCTCCATCGCGTGTCCGAGCAGCGTCACTTCGCCCTCGAGCTGCGGATAAGCCTGATGATCCTGTTCTCGCTCGCGGCGGTTGCCACTCGCTCACACGTGTCGATCATGCTCGCGGGCTTCGTCTTCGGGCTGACCATCGCCGCGATCGGCGAGCCGCGGCGACTGGCACGACAGCTGTTCGCCCTGACCGAGGGTTTCCTCGGCCCGTTGTTCTTCGTCTGGCTGGGCGCCTCGCTGGACCTGCGCGCACTCGGCGCCCGGCCGGCACTGATCTTGCTCGGGCTGCTCCTCGGCCTGGGCGCGGTGCTCAGCCACTCACTGGCCCGGCTCACCGGACAGCCCCTGAGCGTGAGCTCGCTGGCCGCAGGGCAGCTGGGTGTCCCGGTCGCTGCCGCGGCACTTGGCACGAGCCTGAACGTCCTCGAGCCGGGCGAACCGGCAGCGTTGGTCCTCGGGGCGCTGGTCACCATCGCTGTGGCGACCATCGCCGGTGGGTTCGCCGTCCGGCAGGGTCTCACCAGCGCCGAAGGCGACGCGGGCCGGGCTCAGCGCGGCCGCAGGACCCGACCCTCGTCCCAGACCGGCTCATCGGACTCATAGACCGAGCCGTCCTGGCCGAAGATGAGGAAGCGGTCGAACTCCTTGGCGAACCAGCGGTCGTGCGTGACCGCGATGACGGTGCCGTCGAACGCCTCGAGCCCCTCCTCCAGTGCCTCCGCCGACTGCAGGTCAAGGTTGTCGGTGGGCTCGTCGAGCAGGAGCAGCGTGGCACCGCTGAGCTCGAGCAGGAGGATCTGAAAACGCGCCTGCTGGCCTCCGGAGAGCGACTCGAAGGTCTGCTCCGACGCACGGGCGAGCTCGTAGCGATCCAGCGCCCTGGCGGCCTCCTCACGGGGCTTGCCGGCGCGATGCTCGTCGCCGCGGTGCAGGATCTCCAGCAAGGTGCGCCCCATCAGCGCGGGGTGCTGGTGGGTCTGGGCGAACCAGCCAGGACGCACCCGCGAGCCCAGGCGCGCCGTGCCGGTGTGCGGCACGGTGACCGGCTGCACGTCACCGACGGGGCGGTGCTCGGGCGCCGGGTCGCTGCCGCCTGAGGCCAGCAGCCGCAGGAAGTGGGACTTGCCCGACCCGTTGCTGCCCAGGACTGCCACCCGCTCGCCGTACCAGATCTCCAGGTCGAACGGCTTCATCAGACCGGTCAGCTCGAGGTCCTCGCAGATGACGGCCCGCTTGGCCGTCCGACCCCCCTTGAGCCGAATGCGCACGTTCTGCTCCTGCGGGACCAGCTCAGGCGGACCGGCCTGCTCAAACTTCGCCAGCCGCGTCATCGCCGCCTGGTAGCGGCTGGCCAACCCGTCGTTGTATGCCGCCTTGGTCCGGTACATGAGCACCAGGGCCTTGAGCTTGGCGTGCTCCTCGTCCCAGCGTCGGCGCAGCTCCTCGAGCCTGCTGTTGCGGTCGATCCGGGCCTGGTGGTAGGTCGAGAAGCGGCCCGGGTGCACCCACAGCGTTGACCCGGCGGCACCGGGCTCCAGCGTCGCGATCCGCGTCGCAACCCGATCGAGCAGCTCGCGGTCATGGCTGATGAAGAGCACCGTCTTGGGTGAGGTGATGAGGGCTTCCTCGAGCCAGCGCTTCGTCGGAACGTCCAGGTAGTTGTCGGGCTCGTCCAGCATGAGCACCTCTTCGGACCCGCGTAACAAGGCCTCGAGCACCAGCCGCTTCTGCTCTCCACCGGACAGCGTGCGCACACCTCGCCACTGGGCCTGTTCGAACGGTATGCCGATCGCCGCCACCGTGCAGACGTCCCACAGCGTCTCGTGCTCGTAGCCCCCGGCGTCAGCCCAGTCGGCCAGCGACTGCGCGTAGGCCATCTGGGCGGCCTCGTCATCGACCTCAAGCATCCGCAGCTCTGCAGCGTCCACAGCCGCAGCCGCCACGCGGATGGTAGAGGGTGACACGCCAAGGAGCAGGTCGCGAACGCTCGAGTCGTCGCGCACGGATCCGATGAACTGGCGCATGACGCCCAGCCCGCCGCTACGGGTCACCGCGCCGTCGGCCGCGACCAGGTCCCCACTGACGATCCGCGACAACGTGGTCTTGCCCGTGCCGTTGGGGCCGATCAGGGCGACTTTGGCGCCTTCTCCCACCCTGAGGCTGACCCCGTCGAGCAGCGGCCGCCCATCAGGGAGGAAGAAGCTGACCGTATTGACATCCAGGTGACCCACAAGGGACCACTGTGCGGCATTCGGCGCCCCCTGTCACCTCGGTTAACGCCGCGTTGGGCAAGTCCTACCGACCAGGTGACCATCGGCCGGTCGCTAGACCGGGTTGAGCCACGACGCCGGCCTAACCGAGCAAGGTCCGACTCCACAGGTCCACCAACAAAGCCTCGTAGCGCGCAGGGGTCCAGCCCCGCTGGCGAAGAAGCATCCAGTACTCGGCAGCGTTGGTCGACCACACCAGGTCCGCGACCTCATCGTCGGTCAGGTCATCGCGAAGCTGGCCGGTCGAGCGCAGGTCGGCCGCGAAGAGAGCCATGTTGGCCGCCCTGCGGTCCACCAGCTGCCTCCAGGTGGCGGCACAGCCGGCGTCGGTCTCCCCCGCGGCTCGGAGGGCCTCCTGGAGCGGCGCCACCCGTGGGACGAGCAGGGCCACCGCTGCCGCGTAGATCCTGATCTTTCCCAGCGCCGACGGCTCTCGCAGGAGTGCCACGACGTAGTCACGCTGGTCGGCAGGAACAGGCTCGTCGGCCGCGCCAAGCACCATGTCGATGACGGCAAGCACCAGCTCCGGCTTGCGCCCTACGGATTCGTACACCGTGTCCACGGACACTCCGGCCAGATGAGCGACGTCGGCGACCGAAGTGACGGCATACCCCCTGTCCTGGAAGAGATCCCGCGCTGCCGCCAGGACGGCCAGCCGGGTGGCCGCTGCCTGCCCACGGCGTTGCGGCGAGCTGTAGCTACGGGTCTTGACCTTCTTCGGCACGCGTCCTAGCCTAGCAGTATTCATCCGAACTCCTTTCGGATGAATTATCGCGGTGAGAACCATGAAGGAGCCCCAGATGGCCGACCTGACAGCCCAGACCCAGCCCCTGGCCGCCCATCACCGTCCCGCCGGAACCGGGCCGACGACCTGGGCCATGGGTTCGCTGTTCGAGCACCTGCTCAGCTCCGCGGACTCCGCCGGGGCCCTGGGCATGGCACTGATCACCCAGCCACCGGGGACTGCCACCCCGCTGCACCGTCACACCAACGAGGCGGAGGCGTTCTTTCTCCTGGACGGGCTCATGACCTACCGCGCGGGTGAGGAGATCTTTCACCTCTCCACAGGGGACTTCATCTGGCTGCCGGCGGGACTGCCGCATGCGTTCAGGGTGACCGGCTCGACCCCTGTGCGGTTCCTGGGTCTCACTGCGCCCGGAGGGCTCATGGCGCTGTACGACGAGGTCGGCATCCCCGCCACCGAGCGCCGGCTCCCCGGGGTGGACGGCCTGCCCATGGGAGAGGAGATCGCCCGCTGGAACGAGGTCGGCCCACGTTACGGGCTTCAGGTCGTCGGTCCCCCGCTGCCCGAGGACGCATGAGGGATACATTGATGACGCTGATGACGCTGACGAAGCCCGATCGGCCCCTCAGTCCCCGCAGGCGACCCGTCTGACCCGCGACTCCCTGGCGCGACTGCCCAGGTCCACGTCGGGGGGGTAGACGACCTCCTCCAGGCTGAGCCCATGCCCGGGCATCACCACGACAGCGGGATGCCGTCGTCCCTCGAGGAGGATCCGTGCGGGCCACCCGACCGCCCTGCGTCCGTCACCCACGGGGACAACTGCGCCGACCAGTGCGCGAACCATCGAGCGGCAGAACGCGTCGGCCACAACGGTCGCGCACACCGTGCCGTCATCCACCCTGGTCCACGAGAAGTCGAGCAGGGTCCGGATGGTCGTGGCACCCTCACGCCTCTGGCAGAACGCGGAGAAGTCGGCCAGCCCCAGCAACCCCTGGCTGGCCTCATGCATGGCGGCGACGTCGAGCACTCGCCGCACGACCACGGTGTCGTGGCGGCGCAGCGGATCCAGCAGCGGCGGGTTGTCGCAGATGCGGTAGAGGTAGCGGCGTTGGATCGCCGAGAACCGGGCGTGGAAGCCCGGAGGCGCAACCGAGACAGCGTGCACGATCATGTCGTGAGGAAGCAGGCCGTTGAGCCGGGTCAGCGCGGCCTGGGCCGGAGTGCGGTCCGCCCGCCCTGGCAGCAGCGCGAACGCGGCCGGGTCGACGTCGGCATGTGCCACTGCTCCCCGGGCATGGACCCCCGCGTCGGTGCGGCCGGCCACGATGAGCCGAACCGGCACCGAGGCGCGCAGGATCAGGGTCAGCGCGGCCGAGAGCTCGTCCTCCACGGTGCGCTTGCGGGGCTGCATGGCCCACCCCGAGAAGGCGGTTCCGTCATACCCGAGGTCGATGCGCAGTCGCACCGACGGCGCGAGCCCGCCACCCCCGGAAGGGGTAGCGGGCTCGTCGTCGGTCATATCGGCAGGGTAACGAGCACCCTGCACACGCGCCGGATCAGGCCTCGGTGCTGTCGTCGGTCTGGTCGCCACCGGGCGCCACGAAACCGGCGGCCTCAGCGGCCTCCGCAGTCGTGAACCAGACCTCGGCAACGGTCTGGTCGTACCACTGGGACTCGGTGGTGTGGTACTTCATCGAGTCCTTGTTGCCCTTGACGGTGAAGCCCTCTGGGGCCGTCCCATCCTCGAGCGGCGCGGCCGAGTCGGCGCCATAGCCGCCATCGGTGGCCACGTCACCGGCTGCCTCGTCCGTGAAGGCCTCCTGGGGCGCCGACGACTCGGCGCCCTTGGTGGCCGTACCCGACTTGCTGGCCTTCTTGTCCTTGGCTGAGCGCTTCGTCGCGGCCTCAGCTTCGGCAACGGTGGCCTTCTTGGCCGACATCGGCTCTCTCACGAGCTCGATGACAGCCATGGGGGCGTTGTCGCCCTTGCGGCTGCCGATCTTGGTGATGCGCGTGTAGCCGCCGGGACGCTCGGCCATGTCGGGCGCGATCTCGGTGAAGAGACGGTGTACGACACCCTTGTCCCTTACGACCGTCAGGACGCGACGACGGGCATGCAGGTCACCTCGTTTGGCGAAGGTGACCAGACGCTCGGCGAGGGGACGCAGGCGCTTGGCCTTTGCCTCGGTCGTGGTGATCTGGTCGTGCTCGAACAGCGACGTGGCCAGGTTGGCCAGGATCAGCCGCTCGTGCGCCGGACCGCCGCCGAGACGGGGACCTTTGGTTGGCGTGGGCATGTGTGCTCTCCTGTTGGGTCTCTGACCGATCCGCGTTCAGCGGCTCAGTCGCTCAGCAAATGGATCGGTCAGTACTGCTCGTCCTCGGCGAACGAGGCGTCCTCGTCCACGTCGTCGTCGTAACGGTCGACAATCGCGCTCGGGTCGAACCCGGGCGGGCTGTCCTTGAGCTGCAGGCCCATGCCCACAAGCTTCGCCTTGACCTCGTCGATCGACTTCGCACCGAAGTTGCGGATGTCCAGAAGGTCGGCCTCGCTCCGGGCAACCAGCTCACCGACGGAGTGGATTCCCTCGCGCTTGAGGCAGTTGTAAGAGCGAACCGTCAGATCGAGGTCCTCGATCGGGAGGGCAAGATCGGCGGCGAGCGCGGCGTCCGTGGGCGAGGGGCCCATGTCGATGCCCTCGGCCTCGACGTTGA
>JBDTOA010000035.1:0-13739 GCA_039933475.1 Dermatophilaceae bacterium | reverse complement strand
ACACCTCGGCCCTTGTTCAAAGGCCCTGTTCACAGCCCGAGGTCGCGTCCGATGAGCTCTTTCATGATCTCGTTCGTGCCGGCCCAGATCTTGGTGACGCGGGCGTCGCGCCACGCCCGGGCAACGCGGTACTCATTCATGTATCCGTAGCCACCGTAAAGCTGGACACAGGCATCGAGCACGTCGTTCTGCACCTCGGCAGACCACCATTTCGCCTTGGCAGCGTCGACCGCGCTCAGCTTGCGCCCGGCATGGGCCTCGATGCAGTCGTCGACAAAGGCCTGGGTGACCTCGATCTTGGTCTGCAGCTCGGCCATCAGGAACTTGTTGTGCTGGAAGGAACCGATCGGCTGCCCAAAAGCCTTGCGTTCCTTGGTGTAGGCGATGGTCTCGACCAGGATCTGGGCGGCGTGAGCAGTGTTGGAAACTGCCGCCCCAACGCGTTCCTGGGGCAGCCGCTCCATCATTGCCATGAACCCTCGGTCGACCTCACCGATCACATTGGCACCTGGGACATGCACGTCGGTGAAGAACAGCTCGGCGGTGTCGGACTCCTGCTGACCCACCTTGTCGAGCTTGCGCCCTCGCTCAAAGCCGGGCATGCCGGTCTCCAGCCCAAAAAGCGTGATGCCTTTGGCTCCCTTGGCCGGGGAGGTCCGCGCCGCAACGATGACGAGGTCCGCCTGGTAGCCGTTGGTGATGAATGTCTTGGAACCGTTAAGGATCCAGTCATCGCCGTCTCGAACCGCTGTGCTCTTGAGCGCGGCAAGGTCCGAACCGCCGCTTGGCTCGGTCATCGCGATCGCGGTGATGATCTCCCCGGAGCAGAACCCAGGAAGCCAGCGCTCCTTCTGGTCCTGGGTGCCCAGGTCCACCAGATAGGGGGCAACGCAGTCGGTGTGAATGCCGAAGCTGGATGACGCCGAAGCGTTGAACTTGGAGAGCTCTTCGCTCAAGACCGCGTTGAACCGGAAGTCGCGGGCCTCCGAGCCACCGAAGGCCTCGGGAACCTCGAGGCCGAGCAAACCCTGTTTGCCAGCCTCTATCCAGACATCGCGACCGATGCAGCGGTCCTGGATGAACTGCTCCGCGCGGGGCTTGAGGCTGCGCTCAACGAACTCATGCGCCGTCTCGCGGAACGCCTCGTGGTCAGGGCCGTACACGTTGCGTGGCATCTCATCCTCCAGTTGCTAAGCGCTTGCTTAGTTTTAATGAGGTGGAGCATGCTGTCAACCATGACCTCTTCACCAAGGCCGGCCAAGGGTCATCCTGCGGTCGGAGTCACGGCGAACCGCCTGATGGATGCCGCCGTTGATGCCTTTGCGGACAACGGTTTTCATGCGACGACTACCAGGGATATCGCTGCCCGGGCGAACCTGAGCCCGGCCGGCGTCTACGTTCACTTTGCGAGCAAGCAAGACCTGCTCTTCCACCTGTGCCGCCGAGGACACGTCCTGGCGCTCGAGGTGGTCACCACTGCAAGGGACGAAGCAGACACTCCCCCGTCCCAGCTGGTGGCCATTGTCTCGGCCTTCGCCCGCTGGCACGCCGAGCAGTTCCGTACCGCACGTATCGTCCAGTACGAGTTTCCTCATCTGGCCCCCGACCACCGCAACGAGATCCTGGCCCTGCGCAAGCAGATTGACGCAGTCGTCCGGGAGGTCCTGCAGGCAGGCGTGGCCAGTGGCGACTTCCAGGTGCCCGACCTGGCGGTCACGACCCTTGCCCTGCAGTCGCTGGCCATTGATGTGGCGCGGTGGTACGAGCCCGGCATCCGGCGCACGCCAAAGACCATCGGCACCGCATACGGCGATCTGGCCCTGCGCCTCGTCCGCGCGTGAGCCCGGGCTAGAGCTGGGCCGAGCTGAGCCTGATCTCGTCAGTCGCGGCCGAGCTTGCGGTAGGTCACGCGGTGCGGACGCGCGGCGTCTGCGCCGAGGCGGTCGATCTTGTTTGCCTCGTAGGACTCGAAGTTGCCCTCGAACCAGTGCCAGTTGCCAGGGTTAGCCTCGTCGCCTTCATAGGCCAGGATGTGAGTCACGACGCGGTCCAGGAACCACCGGTCGTGGCTGATCACGACGGCGCAACCGGGGAACTCCAGAAGCGCGTTCTCCAGGGAGCCGAGCGTCTCGACGTCAAGGTCGTTGGTCGGCTCATCCAGCAGCAGGAGGTTGCCGCCTTGCTTGAGGGTGAGGGCCAGGTTGAGGCGGTTGCGCTCTCCACCCGAGAGCACACCGGTCATCTTCTGCTGATCGGTGCCTTTGAAGCCGAACTGCGAAACGTAGGCGCGAGAGGGGATCTCGACCTGGCCAACCTTGATGAAGTCCAACCCGTCCGACACTGTCTCCCAGAGGTTCTTGTTCGGGTCGAGGCCGGAGCGGCCCTGGTCGACGTACGAGATCTTGACCGTCTCACCGATCTTGACGTTGCCTTCGTCCGGCGTCTCGAGCCCGACGATGGTCTTGAAGAGCGTCGTCTTGCCAACTCCGTTGGGGCCGATGACGCCCACGATGCCGTTGCGCGGCAGGGTGAACGACAGGTTGTCGATAAGGACGCGGTCGTCGAACCCCTTCTGGAGGTGGTTGACCTCGATCACCGTGCTCCCCAGTCGTGGGCCCATGGGGATCTGGATCTCGTCGAAGTCCAGCTTGCGGGCCCGATCGGCGTCGGCCGCCATCTCCTCGTAGCGGGACAGCCGGGCCTTGGACTTGACCTGGCGGGCCTTGGCGTTGGATCGGACCCACTCGAGCTCGGCGGCCAGTCGCTTGGCGAGCTTGGCATCCTTCTTGCCCTGGACGGTGAGGCGCTCGCGCTTCTTCTCCAGGTAGGTCGAGTAGTTGCCCTCGTACGGGTACAGCCGGCCCCGGTCGACCTCAGCGATCCACTGGGCCACGTTGTCGAGGAAGTACCGGTCGTGGGTCACTGCCAGGACGGCGCCGTGGTAGGCGGCGAGGTGCTTCTCGAGCCACTGCACGCTCTCGGCGTCGAGGTGGTTGGTCGGCTCATCCAGCAGCAGGAGGTCGGGCTTCTGCAGCAGTAGCTTGCACAAAGCCACGCGGCGGCGCTCACCACCGGAAAGCAGCTTCACGTCTGCGTCCGGCGGCGGGCAACGCAAGGCGTCCATCGCCTGGTCGAGCTGGGAGTCCAGGTCCCAGGCGTCGGCCGCGTCGATCTTCTCCTGAAGGTGGCCCATCTCCTCCATCAGCGTGTCGAAGTCGGCGTCCGGCTCGCCCATCTCCTTGGAGATCTCGTTGAACCGGTCGACGTCGGCCTTGATCTGGCCCAGACCCTCTTCGACGTTCCCGAGGACGGTCTTGTCCTCGTTCAGCGGCGGCTCCTGGAGCAGGATCCCCACGGAGTAGCCCGGCGACAACCGCGCCTCGCCGTTGGACGGCTGGTCCAGCCCGGCCATGATGTGCAGGATCGTCGACTTGCCGGCACCGTTGGGGCCGACCACGCCGATCTTGGCGCCCGGAAAGAACGACATCGTGACGTCGTCGAGGATGACCTTGTCGCCGTGGGCCTTGCGCGCTTTGGTCATGGTGTAGATGAACTCAGCCATGGGCGTCAGGTTATCCGCCTGCTGCGGTCGAGTCCTAACTCGCGGGCCGCACCGGCCATGAGGAGCACCAACCCGGGCAACTCCTGACGCCCAACGCTGAGCGCCCGCTCAGCTGGCATCGCCCCCCGGTCAGCTGGCAGCGCCCAGGGTCTCGTAGACATCGGTGTCAGCGGAGGCCAGGTCAAGGCCGGCTCCTGCCCTGCCCGGGGACCCATCGCCGGACGACTCGCCATCAGCAGGGAGCTCTTCCTCTGCCATCGCGGCATCGCGGTCCAGCTGGTCGTTGGCATCTTGAACCTGAGAATCGGCCATCCGGTCATTCTGGTTGAGCTGCGGCTTTGTCACCTTGGTAAACGTGCTCTGGCCCCATGTCAGGTCGTGGCCGACGTTATAGGCGTCGATCTCCACAGTGGTCCCGCTCTTCTCCCCGTTGACCCACTGGTTGATCCTCATCCGCCCATAGACGATGACCGGCTCACCCTTCTTCAGTGAGTTCGCCAGGTTGATACCCAGGGCACGGAAGGCCGTCACATTCACGAAGTTGGTTCCGGCGTCGATGTACTCGCCGGTCTTGAAGTTCACCCGTCGCACGTTCGACGCCACGCGAAATGTCACAAATGGCACCTCCGCCTTGGTGAGCCGAGCCACCGGGTCTCCGACCACATTGCCGCTGACCGTCACGTAGGTCTCGTTCATCGTCATCACCTCATCGCTCTCATCGGACTCGCCGAACTGGCGAGAGCTCCAGAGTGCGTTCACCGGCGGGTGGGCACCAGCGGTCACTGCGAGCCTGTGGACGGGTAGTCGCAGGACCTGGCCTTTGTGGACAACCGCTCCAGGTGGCGCCGAAGGGCCTCAGGCGACGTTGCGAGCGCGAGCCACCTCGAGCTGCTCACGCGTCGCGCGGTGTCGGTCAAGGACGTGCTGTACGGGCGCTACGAGATGTTCTCGAGCCACCAGGGCAACCGACTCACGCAGGCGGTCCTGCACGATCACCTTGAGCCGCCGGCCACCGACCCTGCCCAGAACGCGCGACAGCTGGGACAGCAGGAAACCGGCGACAAGACCTCCGGCAAGCAACAGGAACGGGTACGACAGCCGTCCGATGCGTGGGGTGTCGATGGCCGAGACCTGCAGCCATCCCAGCACCATCAGGAGGAGAAGCCAGACGAAACCGGCGACTACGGCAGCGGCAAAGATCCATTGCAGCGCGCCAAGAATGGCCCACCACAGCGGGTTTCGAGCACGAAGTGGCGTGCTCACAACGGCCTGGTCCAAGACGTCGGCAAGGTCCTCGTCCGGTGGTGTCGCCGCATTCGTGACCGCATCGGTCCATAGCTGCGGCAACCCCCGACCGGCCCGGTCTCCGAGCTCCCGGGTGGCCAGCTCTACAGCCGAACGGGCAGCCGGAGATGCAGATGGCAGTGACGACCGGCCCAGCACCGAACGGACATCCGACTCGGTGATCTTGCCGGAACGGGCAGCGGCGCCCTGGTTCAGCCTCAGCAGCTTCAGCGGAGCAGGGCGCAGCGCTCTGACCCAGCGAGTGAGAGGCCACCCAGTACGGGCCCCCGCCTCGCGCCGGTAGTCCTTCTCGACGGCATCGACGATGACCGGTATGCCGGCCGCGCGGCCGAGCGCGTCGACCAGGTCAGCGTTGTCAAGCTCGTCAAGACTTGGCTCGGAGCTGGCAACGCCCGAGCGCAATACCGTTGCTGCAGAACGCAAGTCTGAGTCAAGCCGTCTCATCGCGGCGTTCTGACCGGCCACGACGGAGCTGATCCGGTGCCGCAAATCGATCACTCCGCTGCCGTCCGCAGCCGACGTGACGAGAACCTTCGCACCATTGACACCGTCCACGCCCAGCAGCCGCACGAGATCCCGGCGACACGCCGATATTGCCTCCGGAGTGAGCCGATCGGCCTGGTTCAGAACCACGATGGTGACCGCGTCGTGAGCCGAGAGCCGGGCGATGTACTCCTCGTGCAGGCGCGCGTCGGCGTACTTCTGCGGGTCGGTGACCCAGACGAAGACATCGACCAGGTCGAGCAGCCGATCAGCCTCGACCCGGTGCGCCTCCTCGAGGGAGTCGAAGTCGGGCAGGTCCAGCAGCACCAGCCCGTCCAGCTCGAGCCCGGGACCAGGAGAGCTGGAGCCGGCTGGTGCAACACCAGCACCGGCAGGACTGGCAGGACTCGTCTGACCCGAGGGATCTTCTCCCACCAGGTGACGTGCCCCGACCTTGAGCCAGTCGAGCAGTGCCGACGCGGACTCGCTCCCCCAGATGGCCGCGACCGGGGTCGACGTGGTTGGGCGACGAGCCCCGATGGCTGCGACGTTTGCGCCGACCAGATCGTTGAAAAGGCTGGACTTGCCGCTGCCCGTGGCGCCCGCAAGGGCTACCACCGTGTGTCCTCCTACGATCGAGGTGCGCACCGCCGCCTTCATGATGGCTACCTCGGCCCGGTTCACCCCACGCGTGGGCAGACATCCGGCGCCGGACTCCAGAGCCGATATCAGCGACTCGGACCGTGCCCGGACAGACTCAGCCGATGCCGATCCCACGGCCGCAGCCTCCTTCGACGCCGCCCGGGCCCCTTTCCGTGGCCGGTTCATCGCACGACCTCGACCGCGCCCGCGGCGGCCATGAGCCGGTCTCCCTGCCCTGCACCAACCTCGAACGAGGCAACGGCGGCATGGAGGGAGGCCTGCTCACCGGCGTACAGCTCCTCGGCCCTGGCCAACAGCTGGCGACGGGCCTTGGTCGCAAGGTCGCGAACAGCCTGGTCGCCGAAGATGGCCTCGAGTATGCGCTGCGCCAGGACGGCCGAACCGCCTGCGATGCCAACTTCGCCACCAGTGATCCCACCCGTCTGACTAAAGACCAGAAGCATGAGGACAACGCCAACGCCGTTGACACCAAAGGAGAGCACGCGAGCGGTGGTGCGTCGGTCCCTGCCCTCGGCTCGGACCAGCTCGAGCACGTCGCCCTGCCAGTCACGGACGAGACGCTCGACCCTGGAACGGCTGTCTCGTGCCGGGGTGGCCAGATCGGGGTGAGCGGCCACCACCTCCGGACCGCCGGGGAGCTGGCGCCATCGTCGGAGCACACCTGCCGAAGCCGCACGCGACTGAGCTGTCAACAGCTCGGCGACACCTGTCTGCAGCGCCTCATCCAAGTCCGACGTGGGCGGCGGACTGCCCTTGAAGACCGCGGTTATCCGGTCGCGCAGACGCGAGATGCCGGCCTCCACCTGACGCAGGAACTCGCCAGTGCCCACGAACTCCTGCCAGCGGGCGAGGACCTCGCCGCGCAGCAAGGTTCCGTCCGTCATACCCTGCTCCACTGCCTGCATCGCGGCCAGATAAGTGGCCACCACCTCGGCATGGAGAGCGGCAGCAGCGGCATCCTGCGCGACCGTCGCGTCAGAGAGCATGAGCGCGCGCTCATTCAGTGAGTTCAGCGCGCCGGTCAGGGTGCGCCGTACGACGATTGAACGGGCCTTGGCATCTCGAGCTAGGGCCGACAGCCAGGACCGAAGCCGCGCGATCTCCCGCTCGGAGAGCCGACCGTCAATGGTCAGAGTGGTTTCCATCGCCGTGAAGATCGGCGCGCTGGCCAGGCCTCGCTCGCGCAGCATCGACGCCAGGTGAGAGCGAACCTCGTCCATGGCCTCGGGCGGCACCCGGTTCAGGACGATCGCCACGGAGGTGCCTCGCTCCGATGCGCCTCGCAGCAGGTCCCACGGGACTGCGTCCGCATAACGCGCGGCTGTGGTGACGAAGAGCCAGAGGTCAGCCGCCGACAGCAGCTGCCGGGCGAGCTCCCGGTTGGACGCGACCACCGAGTCGATGTCCGGGGCGTCGAGCAGGGCAAGTCCGGCCGGCAGGGTATCGGAGGACACGAGGGCAACGGCGCCCTCATCTTCGCGAGCGCCGTCGGTCCCGGTCATGCGCGCCAGACGAGGAAGGACCCTGGTGCCCGTGAACCAGCGCTCGTCCTCATGGTGGTGCACCAGAACCGGCGACCTGGTGGTCGGGCGTAGCACGCCACTGCGGCTGACGACCTTGCCGACCAGCGAGTTGACCAGGGTCGACTTGCCCGAACCGGTCGATCCGCCCAGAACTGCCAGCAAAGGGGCATCCAGTGTCGAGAGGCGGGGAATGACATAGTCGTCAAGCTCCTTGAGCAAGGCCGACCGCAACGAACGCGCTGCTACGACGCCCGGAATCTCCAACGGGAACGAGGCGACCTCGACGTCATTTCGGAGCTGCTCAACCGCGCTCAGCAGAGCTGCGTCATTGTCCCCGACCCTCACAAGCCTCCAGCCTGCCCTGTCCGATGCCCGGAGCTCAACTCGGGGCACACAAGTGGCGTGTCGCGGGCCACGTCCGACGTCGCCGACACGGCTGATCCGCACCAGTATGCCGGGTGCTCCCCTACAATTCTGGCGGTGCCCGTGCCAGTCGCGGGGACATGCCCTCGTAGCTCAGATGGATAGAGCAAGAGCCTTCTAATCTCTAGGTCGCAGGTTCGAGTCCTGCCGGGGGCACCTTAAGGTGGATGCGTGAGCGAAAACACCAACCAGCGCGCGACCAATGACCGGATCGTCTGGATCGACTGCGAGATGACCGGACTGAGCCTGACCGCAGACGCCTTGATCGAGGTGGCAGCCCTGGTGACCGACTTCGAGCTGAACCAGCTGGGCGACGGGATCGACCTGGTGATCAAGCCACCGGCCGAAGCCCTCGAGCAGATGGACGACTTCGTCCGCAACATGCACACCACCAGCGGCCTGCTCGAGGAGCTGGCCGCGGGCATCACGATGGCGGAGGCCGAGCAGCAGGTTCTGGAACACATCCGCGAGTGGGCGCCCGATGCCGCGAAGGCCCCTCTGGGTGGCAACACCGTCGGCACCGACCGTGCCTTCCTTGCTCGCGACATGCCCGAGCTGGAAGCCCATCTGCACTACCGGATCATCGACGTCTCCTCGATCAAGGAGCTGGCCCACCGCTGGTTCCCGCGGGCGTACTACAACTCCCCCAAGAAGGTCGGCGGCCACCGGGCACTGGCCGACATCCGCGAGAGCATCGCGGAGCTGCGCTACTACCGCGAGGCCGTCTTCGTGGCGCCTCCCGGGCCGGACTCAGATGCTGCAAAGGCGATCGCGGCCCGCTTTGAGATCGGCCCGGCGACAGACTGAAGGATCGTGGCTGTCCTGACGACCGTGATCCTTCGGCTTGTTCCTCAGGGTTGTCCCATCAGGGCGCAGGGATCGGTCGAGAACAGGTAGCATGAGCGCCGTCGAACACGCGGCCGCCGTCATTGGCGGTCGCTCGGCATGGTGGGTGTAGCTCAGCTGGTAGAGCGCCGCCTTGTGGTGGCGGATGTCGCGGGTTCAAGTCCCGTCACTCACCCGCATGAATCGTGGGCTGGTGCCCCCTCGCGAGGGGGCACCAGCCCACGAACGTTTTTCGCCAGCCTTTGGCGCAGGTGAGCCAGATCGCAGCGCAGGCGACTGCCATGCGCCGCCCGGACCGAACGGTCTGGTCGTGTCACTACCCGCAAGAGCACCGAGGAGCACGACAGGTAGGGCGAACTGCGCCGCCAGCAGCACCGCGCCTACGCCGTCTTCACCAGGTTCTACGACTAAAGCCCAATGGACACCTAGACCAACGACACGACACCTTAATAGACAGATGGCCGTCGTAAGAGCGCTCGGCACGAAGAGACCCGATCAACAGATACGGAGTTGGCACATGAAGACTCTCGTTCTTACAGCTGAAGATCGCTGCGATCGGTGCAGCGCCCGCGCCTACGTACTGGTCAGTGTGCCCGTCCCCGACGGGGGGGACCACGAACTGCTGTTCTGCGCCCACGACTACCAAAAGCACGAGGCCAAGCTTTGGATCAGCGGGGCGCGAGTCCAGCTCGACGAGCGACGTCAGCTGAGGAACCAGGAAAGCCTTGTCTGACCTCTCCTCCTGGCCGTCGACACTGTCTTCCCCTCACGTGCCTCAGGGAGACCGCACGGCATCCTCCCTCGCACTTAACATGCAGACGCGCCAAGAGAGGACGGTTCATCGTGAAAGCCTGGCTGAAACCAACAAAGCGCTCCTCCGCCGCTGACTGGGTAGCGGGGTGCCATGACTGCGGGACTGAAACATCCTTCACCGGGAGGGCGAGCAGCGTGCAGGCTTGGGCCTGGTACCACGAACACTCCTGTCCCGAGGAGCCCCGAGACCGCCTCGCCTACCTGACTCTCCCAAGTCTGGAAATGACCGAAGACGAGTTGCTGGACTGGGCTAGAGGAGATGCAGGCCCCAGCGCGACATGGCTGCTTAGCAGGTAGACGCATCCTGCCGGACAGCTCGGCTCGTAACCGCTGTTGGTGACTGCAACATGCCGACCTGAACGGCTCCCAGGCTGCCCGCCGGACACGACGAACGCGGTGGTCATCGGTCAGCCCTTCCCGGGGAGCCACAGCAGTGGGCGAGGGTCGTACTTCGTGGCGAGCCGGCTCAGGGCGATGGCGGCCAGGAGCAGCCCGAAGTCGCGCAACGCCACGTCGTAGAACCCGGGGATGAGAAGGAGGTTGATGATGATGCCGGCGAGCCAGGCGACGACGACCGGGCCGCCGAGGCGGGGGTGGATGGCGACGACCAGGCCGGCGATGATCTCGATGACGCCGACGGCATACATCAGCTGGTGCGGGGTGAAGGGCAGCGGGTTGGACAGCGCCGGGGCAAGGTACTTGTCCCAGTTGACCATCAGGTGCAGGAACTTGTCCGCGCCGAAGAGGATGGGGGCGAGGGTGAAGGCGGCCCGAAGGATCATGAACGCCTGTTCTGCCGGGTCGGCGGCGCGGATCCGGGGGATCAGGCCCCCTTCAGCTGTCGTCGCCTGGGAGGGGCTGGGCTCGGTGGTGGTCATCGCGGCGGTGCCTTTCTGTTGGTGGGTAAGGAGATTCAGCGGAAGTGGGATGGGAACTGGGCGATGATGCCGGCGCTGAGCTGGTCGGCCATCATGAGGATGTGGGCGTGGATGCCCTCGTAGTCGGTGACGCCCGCGGCGTACTGGCCTTGTAGCTCGTGGGCGGCCTCAGCCAGCGTCTGGTCGAGGTGCGTCTTCATGTCGGCGCGCATCACGGCGTCCGGCCAGGAGCGAGGGTTGGCAGCGGCCAGGAAGTCGGCGATGTCGTTGCCGTTGGCGTACCAGCGGGTGTTAGCGGCGTCGAACGCCGCGTTATCGCCAGCCTTTGCGGCCTGCAGGATCTCGACAGCGATGGTGATGTGGTCGTGCAGCAGGGCTGTGAGCTTTGTGCCCGCGGCCTCGCCGTAGAACGGTTTGATCGCGTTGCCGATGTCGGTCTGGTTCTGGAGCAACCGGCCTGCGGTGGCGTCAAAGCTGGGCGACCCGTCGGCGAAGGTCACGATCGCCAGTCTGGTCCAGGTGACGTGGTCCTCCCAAAGCTTGCGCATCTGGTCGTGGAACGCGTTCTGTGCGGCGTTTCGTGGCGCCCCCGCAGTGGTGTGCGCGTGGCCCCCAGCTGAGGTCCCGTCGGCATGAGCGGGTGCTAGCTGGGTGACGAGCAAGAAGCCCAGGAGAGCGCTCAGGATGAGCACTACCAGTGGAATCGAGGCTCGCCGTTGAACTCTGGCCTGGTTCATTGTGGTTCCTTTCGGGTGATCAGCAGGGTTGCTGAGAGCGCGGCAACCACCTCCGCAGCAGAGGTGGCGAGGCCGAGGACGTCGAGCTGTTCGGGGTCGGGGATCAGCCACGGGATGCCGGTGGTTCGCGACATTGCGTAGGTCAGGGCGGCCAGGCTCAGCAGGATCACCGCTGTTCTTGGCGCCCAGGAGTCGTGGCGCGACTGTCGAAGGAGCAAGGCCGCCAACGCCAGCAAGCCCGCGCACAGGGCAAATGCCAGACCGAGCGTTCGTGACTCCCGCAGGTGTTCGGGGACCAGGGCGGCGTGCACCCCCGCGCTGGCCGCGCAGACCAGGACGACGACGTAGCGAAGAGCCACGTTGACCCGGCCACGGGCCAGGTGGAGACTTCCGATGGTCGAGAGGGTCATGACATGTTTGCGTCGACGCGTCGAAAGTTCTTACCGGTTCTCACCGCGGTCGGTAAGAACCGACCCCCCGCACGACACAAACCAGGTATGACGATCAACCACCTCGCGCCCGGCGGCCACTGTTGTGTGGATGGTCCGCCGGTGGACGTCATCACCTGGCGGCGGTGCCGGCTCCTGGAGTTCGGCTTCCCCCAGGAGCTGGCCGACCGGCTGGCGTCCACCCCCGCCATCGATGTCCATGCCCTGCTCCAGCTGGTCGACCGCGGGTGTCCACCCGAGCTCGCAGCCAGGATCCTCTCGCCCCTCGGGACGCCGGGCTCACCATGAGCCTGGTCAGTTCGGACGACCGGATGCCGCCAGAGCCTGGTCTGTCCGCGGCTGAGCCGGAGAACTGGGTCGAGGCCCTCAGCATCCCCGGACCGGGCCAGGACCACGCCATGAACAGGCTCCACGAGATGATGCTCCGCGCATCACGCCATCAGGTCCGGAGGATGCGCTCGGCCCTTGCCGGGGTTGGCGACGAACGTCTGGAGGAGATCGCCAACCAGGCCGCCGACGAGGCGATGATGACCCTGTTGACCAAGCTCCACACTTTCCAGGGGCGCAGCCGATTCACTACCTGGGCCTACAAGTTCGCGATCCTCCAGTGCGCCACCGAAGTGCGCCGATTCGCCTGGGCGCACCGCGAGGTCGAGCTCGACGACCTCACCCACGTCCAGGAAGCGAGCCCTTCCCCGGCGAGCTACATCGAAGCCGCAGACCTTGCGTCGGCGGTCCGCCGCGCGATCGACGTGGCCCTCACTCCACACCAGCGCAGGATCACCATCGCCCTGCTCATCGACGAGGTCCCGATCGACGTTCTCGCCCAACGACTGGGCACGAACCGCAATGCCCTGTACAAGACCGTCCACGACGCCCGAACCCGATTGCGCACCCACCTGATCGCCTCCGGTCATCTGGCCACGCCAAACCTCCAGGCAGGCACATCATGAGCCAAGCCCGCACCCCACTGAGCCCTCAGACCACTCGACGCCTGACTCTGGACACGGAACCGTTCCTGTCCTGCGACGACTGCTTCGACATGGTCGACAGGTACGCGGAGGCCCTGCTGTCCGACCCCGACCACGACCAGCCGGCGATGCGCACCCACCTGGCCGGCTGTACCGCCTGCGCCGAAGAAGCCCGCTCCCTCATCTTGCTGGTCGCCGAGCAGGACGGCCTCGATCCCGAACCTGCACTGCGCCGGATCCAGGACGGCCCCGCCTGAACCGAGCTCCCCGGGTCCACCTCTGCACCATGACCCGTTCAACCTCCACCCTGTCGGCCTGGCGCCGTCTGGCGACGGCGCAGGTCGATTCCTGGGAACTGGTTCCGGTTGTCTTCGATCAGGGAGCTCTTGCCCATGTGAGCCGTACGAAGTCCCTGCATCACGGAGGTGTTGCGACACGGCATGCAGGCTCATGGCGCCGAGGCAGCCCACGCGAGGTACTAACTCCAAAGTTCGATTGCCTCTGATACCACGGCGAGCGGACTCTTGGATCACCCCACCGGGGAGCAGACACCTTCAGATTCCGGTCCACGAGGAGAGTTCATGAACAAGTTCGCCGCGATTGCCATGTCCACGGCCACCCTTGCCGTCCTCTCCCTCAACGCTGGTGCGGCCTCGGCCAGCGGAGGCGGATCATCCGGTACCTGGCCTGCTGCCTTCCCGCTTCCGACCAACCCGGGCACGTTGCTCTCGCAAAGCTCGACCACGGCCGTGGTGAGGTCCACCGACCAGGTGGGCGTGGTCCAGGCCAAGCTGGACGACCTGTACATCACCGGGAAGGGGTGCACCCAGAGGCTCGGGGTGAATCGGCCTAGGGACTACCTCTGCTACAACCCCGCGACGAGGAAGTCCGACGAGGTCCTCTTTACTTTCGCCGCTCTTGACGCGCGGGTGAACGATCCCTCTGTCTCGCAGACCAACGCCTTCTACATCAAAGGCTGACGGCGACTTGTTGTGCAGCAGAGTCGGGGGCTGGCGCCATGGGGCGAGCCGGGTTATTTGACCTTCTCCCATCCGCGTCGTGGTGCTCGGCTGCCGAGCTGGTCGT